>JABDRH010000480.1 GCA_013041835.1 Desulfatitalea sp.
CCTAACAAGAGCAGGGTCGCGGGTTCGGGTACGGATGCGGATGCGGCAGTGTACTCAATATCATCCCAATACACGGAACCGGGGTACGGGTTTCCGCTTTTGAAGGTGACATAGGAAATTGCACTTAAAGAAGCTACGCTGAGGGTCTCTCCGCCAATCATCGTATCTGGAACCACAAAAGCGTCCGAAGCAAGGAGGTTGCCCACTGAATCATATGCCTCAAGATATACCGGGTCCTCGTCCTCGCCATAATCGCCAACAAAAATGCTAACATCGGTTACATTTGTTAAAAAAGTGAGTGTGCTACCATACATGTCCGTGTCAAGAAGAGAATTGCCGCCCCAAGGAGAACGGTCAACTATTTCAAAACCACCGGAATTACTACTTAAAACAGCATCTCCAAAATTAAGCGAACTATAATTTCCAGTAGTCACCGCTTCAAAGTCAATTGATGCGGCTTGTGAAAGGCCGGTGAAACAAACCAGTAATAAGCCAATTGATAGAACCGTGATCATTTTCTTTTTCATGCGAATCTCCCATTGGAAAAAGTTGCTGTGAATACCATAACCATTGTCCTTTTCAGCCCAAACGGTACATTATAATCCCCCCCTTTCTCCCATACCCCAATGCTGCAAAAGCCGAAGGGTAAAAAAAAGATGGCCTGCAATCGACCCGATCCTCAAGTTCACCGTTTGTTGAATCCACTTCAATGGTGTCCTCATAAAAATGTAACTTTATTTTTGCGCGAACCCTAAGGCGGGTCGCCGAAATTGCCCGGCAGTATGTCCTGGGGAAACTTTTGGAAGATTTCCTGCACCCCCTTGGCCGCCAGTTCATTGGCGCTGAGCCATTTCAGCCCCATTTTAAGCTGTTTGCGGGCCTGAAACAAATCGTCGAGAACCGGTTGCTGGGTGGCGTCGAAGAGCCCGCGCCACAGCATCCTGCCGGTCCGCGATTCGATGAAATAAACGGCAAAGGCCACCGAAGCACTATCCTGGGGCTGGCCGATGACCTTCGCGCGGTCCCGGTAGCGCCACACCATGCCGATCACCACCACTTCCACGTCCAGCAGCCGGCCCAACTGCGCCGCCATGGCCAGCGGTGTATCTTTTGCGCGGTCAAGCGTAAGCTGCATCTCGGCATTCTTGACATCGGTTCGGGAAACGACCTGGCCGCCGAAACGGCGGCGCAGTTGCTCATCCACCAGACGGGTCAAGGTCATGCCGGCATTGGGAAGAATCGACGGATCATCCGTGCAGATCTGCCCCATTGGGCAGGAAAGCGTCTTATCCATTTTCTCATTCACATCGGGCGCCTGCTTGCCCACCAGGAAAGAAGCCACCGCCGCGCGTTTGAAGACAACACGCACCGGCGCCTCGCCTGCATTTTCCGAATCAGCGGCAACCGCTGAAGCCGGCGGGCACATGACCGCCGCAAGAATCGTCAACCATGCTGCAACACGTAATCGCATACCCTTTGTCCTCTTGTTGTGTTAGGGAAGATAGTTGGGGATGCTCCTTCTCCCCAAGTTCTTTTTTTTCGCATCGGTCTGACGGCCAACATAACCCAGCCTTGCCCGACTTTCAACTTTTCAATTGACAAGGCGATAGGTCCTCTGTTTTATTCAACATATTCGAGCAAGGAGTGGATCGTCCATGCCCCGCACGCGAAATGTCTTTCTGCTCAGCCTTGTTGCGGGCGCAATTGCCGCCTTGGCGGCCCTGACGAGCCAGATGCACGCCCTTGAAGAAAATCTCGGCCTGGCCATGCTCTTCACACTACGGGGCGTGCGCCAGCCACCGGCCGAAGTGATCGTGGTGGCCCTGGATCGTAACTCTTCCAAGACCATGCATCTGCCCCTGGAAGCGCGCGATTGGCCCCGCAGCGTACATGCCCGTCTGGTGGAGCACTTGGCTTCCGCCGGTGCGGCGGTGATCGTCTTCGATCTTATCTTCAACGCGCCCCAGTCGCCCGAAACGGATCTCGCCCTCGCCGGTGCAATCCGCAAAGCCGGTAATGTGATCCTGGCA
>JABDRH010000483.1 GCA_013041835.1 Desulfatitalea sp.
CTCGAAGAGAGGTGAGGGTGTAGGTAATGGACTGGATGTATCCTGTAGCGCCGGTGGTGCCCATGTTCTGTGTCAACATCAGATCGTCCGCGATATGCACGAATGCGACATCCCCTTCAATCTTTACCAACGCAAACTGGGGCAACCCCTCTTGTCTGAACAGACGGTTGAGCCGTTCCGACAACAGGTGGGCAGTGGCCAACGGTAAATGTTCAAGCGGCAGGGGCCTTTCGGCCTTGCCAAAATACCATACGCCGGGACCATAGCGGGACGCCACCTGACGGGACCAGAGGCGCAAGGCCTCGTGTTTCACCTTCAGGTTCTCATGCCCGGCCAGCAACTGCTCGTATTCGTCTTGCAGTCGCGCGACATCCCGGTTTAACCGGGCATGTCGGCTCTGCAAAGATGAAAGTGCATCCCGGCACTGGGTGCGTCTGCCGTCGGCAGCCTCTTTGCCATTACCGCAGGCGGTGAAGTTGAGCGCCAAGGCGCATACAACGACGATCCAGCGGCAGGCTTCAGGCACATGAAACATCAGCTTCCGTTCTGGATTCAATTCGGCTCCGCAACGCCCTTTAAGGTAAGCGATATCGCTCCAGGCAGGCCTTGTCATCAATTCAATCGGCGGCTTTCCGGAACTTTTCTTCGGACTCCTGGAAACGACGGGCCATCATAAAAAATGAATAGATTACACCCTATTGTGCATATTGCCCAGGGATTTGACAAGAAGAAAGAAGATGCGTGCACCGCGCCATCGGATTGAGGGGGCATGTAAAACAAGGGATGGGAAAGAAAGGATAACCACCTATTTCAAAACGAATTCGGGCTGCCGGAAACGGTGGAAGCAGCACCGAACCAGTGTGGCAAACGCATAGGTCAACCCGATGGTGACAAACGACAAGCAGAAAAAAACCACAAACATGAGCATGATATAGAGCGCGGCAGCTATTATGACATCGATCATGGCAAGCACCTTTCTTTTTTCGGAATTGTTGCTTCGCGCCCACCTGCAAATCGTACAAATGGCATTTTGCAACCCATATTGGCATTTTCCCGATGTCGAAATAACGGTGCGGCCGTTCACGGGCTTGCGCCATAATGCCACTATGCCTGTGGCGCCAACATTGTTGCGGCCTTGATCCGGACCGCAAGATGCCATTTTCGAATGGACGCTGCTTCAAAAAGAGCAATTCGCTTGCCAAAGATACCGGCGACACCGCCAAAATCCTTTAACATACTTATATTATGGCAACAATAAAAATATGGAGCGGCTACAAAGGCAGTGTTTGCTCAGGCTGTCGCCCTCAAATTGAGAGTTCTGCGAAATAAAGTTGGGAAAACCGTTTCACATTGATTGCCTGAACCTTAAAGATTCGTAGAGGGCGATGCCCACAGCGGTGGATAAGTTGAGACTTCGTATCGCATCGGATATGGGGATTCGAAAGGTATTTTCAGCGTACCGGGAAAGAATGGCGTCGGGTAATCCCCGGGTTTCGGAGCCGAAAATCAGAAACAGGCGGTGAATGCGGGGCAGGCGCCAATGGGGCAAGGCGCCTGCTTTGGTCAAAAGGGCCAATTCTGTCGGTTTCGGCTGAATTTTGTTTATAAATTCAGGGAAATCATCCCAGACAGTCAGCGCCACGCGCGGCCAGTAATCCAGACCGGCCCGCTTGACCTGCTTGCTGTCCAAAGAGAATCCAAGGGGTCGGATCAGATGCAGGTGTGCCCCTGCCCCCAAGCAGGTCCGGCCGATATTGCCTGTATTCCAGTGCACTTCGGGCGCCACCAACACCACATGACGCTCCCAGCCAGGGCATGGTCTAGGTGCGTTTGACAAACAGGAGGTCATGGGAACCGGTTAGGGTGCAGGTTAGAAGTGGCGGCCATTATTGTACACCCTTTTTTTTGGGGCGCGCCCTTAAGGTTTCTTTTCCAATGGCCGATCATAATTCAAAGAAAGGATGTCCAACATGGAAATCTCCGCCATTAGCACCAACTCCGCCGCGACCGCCGCTGCCCGCCAGCTCAGCGCCAATGCAGCCATGCAAACCAAAGTGATGAAGCAACTGGCCGAAAGCCAGCAACAAATGGCTGATTTGCTTGCTCAAATGGGTATCGGGCAAAACCTGGATGCCAGCGCCTGATCCCAGGCTGTCCGGCGACACCGTTTCGCCCGCTTATGACACGGGTGTATAAAATGGGAATTCAATTGGGTGCAGTTTTTCTTGGCTCCAGTTTCTGCTATCATTTTCATCAATTAAGTCCATATGTTGGAAGCGGTGACGCCGTTTTGCTTTTCAAAAAGAAAT
>JABDRH010000499.1 GCA_013041835.1 Desulfatitalea sp.
TTCGGCGGCACCCCCTTTTTGCCTACCATGCGCCCCTTTGCTACCCTCTCAGTGCTTGAAAGCCATTTGTATTTGAAGGGCAATTTAAGTATAAGAGGGCCATGGACCAACCGCCCAATCGCCGCAAATCACGCCGCATATTTTTAGGGGGCGTTGCCGTGGGGGACAGCGCACCCATCACGGTACAATCGATGACCAATACCCCTACCGCAGATGTGGCTGCCACCGTATCGCAAATCCAGCACCTGGAATCCGCCGGGTGTGAAATCATTCGCGTGGCAGTGCCGGATCAGCCAAGCGCGAAAGCCATTGCCGCCATCAAGCGACAGATTCATATCCCTATCGTGGCTGACGTCCATTTTGATCATCAACTCGCGTTGGCAGCCGCTCAGAGCGGCGCCGACGGCCTGCGCATCAATCCGGGCAACATCGGCGGCACGGCCAAAGTCCGGGCTGTCGTGGATTGTGCCCAAGACCTGGGACTACCCATTCGAATTGGGGTCAACGGCGGTTCGCTCGAAAAAGACCTATTGCATCGTTACAATGGCGCCACTGCCGCAGCCATGGTGGAAAGTGCGCTGCGACATATCAACATTCTTGAAAAAGCCGCTTTCCATCGGATCAAAGTCTCCCTCAAGGCGTCGGATGTTCCCCGCACGGTCGAAGCCTATCGTTTGCTGGCCGAACGTATTGATTACCCCCTGCATGTCGGCATCACCGAAGCCGGATCACTTTATGCCGGCATCGTAAAATCCGCCTTGGGCATCGGCATGCTGCTTTCCGAAGGCATCGGCGACACCTTGCGCGTCTCGTTGACCCGTGATCCCGCGGAGGAGGTGCGCGTGGGGTTTGAAATCCTCAAAGCGCTGGGTATCCGCCAGCGAGGACCGGACATCATCTCCTGCCCCACCTGCGGCCGATGCGACATCGACCTCATAGCGGTGGTGGCGCAGGTGGACAAGGCGCTGCTCACCTGCACGGCGCCGGTCAAGCTGGCCATCATGGGTTGCGTGGTCAACGGCCCTGGAGAAGCCAGAGAGGCGGACATCGGCGTGGCCGGCGGAAAAGGTCACGGTATTCTCTTCAAAAAGGGAGAAGTGGTTCGCAAAGTACCCCAGGACCAGTTGGTAAAAGTACTCCTGGACGAAGTGGACCAGTGGGACAGGCAATACAAAATGTTAAATAAACCTGGAAAGGACCAAAGAGACCGCCATGACCAAACACGTTAAGACCGCCATCACCCCAACGCGCCAGCAAGACTATCCGGAATGGTATCAGCAGGTGGTAAAGGCTTCGGATATGGCTGAGCGGTCACCGGTGCGCGGCTGCATGATCATCAAGCCCTGGGGCTATGCCCTATGGGAGAATATCCAGCACGAACTGGACGACATGTTCAAGGCCGCGGGTGTGAAAAACGCCTATTTTCCGCTCTTTATTCCATTGAATTTCCTTGAAAAAGAAGCTGAACACGTGGAGGGTTTCGCCAAGGAGTGCGCCGTGGTGACCCACCATCGGTTGGAAAAGGGGCCCGACGGCGGGCTGGTGCCCGGTGGGAAATTGACCGAACCGCTCGTGGTGCGTCCCACCTCGGAAACCATTATCGGTGACGCCTTTTCCAAATGGATCGGCAGCTATCGCGACCTTCCCCTGCTGATCAACCAGTGGGCCAATGTCGTGCGCTGGGAGATGCGCACCCGAATTTTCCTGCGCACCAGTGAATTTCTCTGGCAGGAAGGGCACACGGCCCACGCCACGACCGAAGAGGCCGAAGCGCGCACCGCCATGATGCTGGAGGTGTATGCCCGCATGGCCGAACAGTATCTGGCCATGCCGGTAATCAAAGGCAGCAAGACAGCGGCCGAGCGTTTCCCCGGTGCCGTGGATACCCAGTGCATCGAAGCCATGATGCAGGACAGAAAGGCGCTGCAGGCCGGCACTTCCCACTTTTTGGGACAAAATTTTGCCCGCGCATCGAACATTCGCTTTCAAAACCAACAGGAGCAAGAGACCTATGCCTGGACCACGTCGTGGGGTGTATCGACACGGCTGATCGGTGGTGTGATCATGACCCATGGCGATGACGACGGGCTGATCCTGCCACCACGGGTAGCCCCGGCCCAAATTGTTTTGTTGCCCATTGCGCACAAGCAGCAGGAGCAGGCCAAGGTCATGGACTTCACCGATGCCCTGGCCGAAGAATTGTCCCACATCCGCTACCACCATCGTCCCTTGCGCGTGGAAGTGGACAAACGCGACATCGGCGGCGCGCGGGGATGGGAATGGATCAAAAAGGGCGTGCCTTTACGGCTTGAAATCGGCCCTCGGGACATTGCCAACGATGCCGTTTTCGTGGGGCGCAGAGACAAACCCTTGAAAGAAAAATTCAGCATGTCGCGCCGGCAATTCATCGATGAAGTGACCACCTTGCTGGACAATATCCAGACCAACCTGTTGGATCACGCCCGGGCATTTCAGACGGCCCACACCCACACCATGGACAACCAGGAGGAATTCTACGCTTACTTCACGCCTGCGAACACAGAAAAACCGGAAATCCACGGCGGCTTTGCCCTGGCCCACTGGTGCGGCAGCGGGACGTGTGAAGCCAGAATCAAAGAGGACCTGACCGTTACCATCCGCTGCATTCCCTTTGACCAGGAACCGCAACCGGGCAAATGCATCTGCTGCGGCGCATCCAGCTCACGGCGGGTCGTTTTTGCAAAAGCGTACTAATAAGGGAGATGCAGACCATGTTTGGTCCTCAACGACAAAGACTTGCTTGGCGGGCCATCGCCTCTCCCCGAACCCATCAAATTGCAAGTCAGCCCCGACAGCGCCCATATGATTCGAATTAGCGATATCATCGATCGGATCACCGAATACAATCCGGATGCCGACCTCGACCTGATCGACCGGGCTTACATCTTCTCGGCCAAGGTTCATGACGGTCAGGTGCGCCTATCGGGCGAACCCTACCTCTCCCATCCCTTGGAGGTGGCCGGCTTGCTGGCCGAGATGAAGCTGGACGTGGTAAGCGTGGCGGCCGGGCTGTTACATGATGTCGTGGAAGACACCCATGCCTCCATAGAGGCCATTGCCGACATGTTCGGTCCCAAGGTGAGCCACATCGTTTCGGGTGTTACCAAATTAAGCACCCTGCCCTTTTCCAGCGACCAGGCACGCCAAGCCGAAAGCATTCGCAAGATGCTCCTGGCCATGGCCGATGACATCCGCGTGATCCTGATCAAGCTGGCCGACCGCATGCACAACATGCGCACCCTGCAATATCACACCAACCCGGCCAAGCAGCGCAAAATCGCCCGGGAAACATTGGACATCTACACGCCCATCGCCTCGCGGCTGGGCATCTATTGGATGAAAAACGAATTGGAGAATATCGCCTTCAAGTACCTGCTACCCGAAGAGCATGTCCGCATCGAAGGATTAGTGGCCACGGACAAGGCGGAACGCGACAAGTACATCGAAACCGTGAAGGCTTTCATTCGCAAGAAGATGGATGAAAACCATCTTTCCTGCGAGGTGATGGGTCGCTACAAAAACGCTTACAGCATCTACCAGAAGATGCAGAACCAAAATTTGACTTTCGAGGAAGTCTACGACGTCATTGCCTTTCGCATCATCTTGGACACCATTCCCCAATGCTATGAGGCTTTAGGCCTGGTGCACGCCCTGTGGAAGCCTATCGCCAAGAAGTTCAAAGACTACATCGGCATGCCCAAACCCAATATGTACCAGTCGCTGCACACTACCGTCATCGGCCCTTACGGTGAACGCATCGAGATCCAGATCCGCACACGGGACATGGATCGAGTGGCCCAATCGGGCATTGCCGCCCACTGGAGTTACAAAGAGGGCAAAACCGCCGATCTCAAAACCGCCGAAACCTTTGCCTGGGTGCGCAACATCGTGGAGAACCAGGCCAACATCAAGGACCCGGACGAATTTTTGGAAAACGTTCGCATCGACCTCTTCCCGGACGATGTTTATGTGTTCACACCCACAGGACAGATCAAATCCCTGCCAAAGGGCGCCACCTGCGTCGATTTCGCCTATGCCATCCACTCCGAAGTGGGTGATCAGTGTGTGGGCGCAAAGGTCAATGGGCGCATGGTACCCCTGAAGTATCAACTGCAGACCGGCGAAAGCGTCACCATCCTCACCCAGAAGGGCCACCAGCCGAGCAAAGATTGGCTCAACTTCGTCAAAACCGTCAAGGCGCGTTCAAAAATCAGGCA
The DNA here is from genome assembly GCA_013041835.1 of Desulfatitalea sp. Classification (GTDB taxonomy): domain Bacteria; phylum Desulfobacterota; class Desulfobacteria; order Desulfobacterales; family Desulfosarcinaceae; genus Desulfatitalea. Next base: position 4,257 of record JABDRH010000499.1, read on the forward strand.
ATGGATCAAAACCCAGGAAAAAGAGCGTAGCCGGACCCTCGGCCGGGAAATGTGTGAAAAGGCATTTCGCAAGGTGCGCTTGAATTTCAGCACCTTGAGCAAGTCACCGGAAATGGATGCGGCGGTGGACAGCTTCGGCTTCAAAACCCTGGACGATCTGATCATCGCCATCGGTTACGGAAAAATCACGCCCCTTCAACTGGTTCGCAAACTGCTGCCAAAGACCAAAGCCGACGAAGAACAAAAATCCCTGCTCAGCCGCCTGACAGGGCGGGTGCGCAAAAGAAAAATCGGCAGCGGCGTTATCGTCAAAGGCGTGGAAGATATTCTGGTGCGCTTCGGCAAATGCTGCCAACCTGTGCCCGGCGATTCCATCACCGGCTTCATCACCCGCGGCTTTGGCGTTACGGTGCACCGTTCCGGTTGTACCAATGTCGTCAACACCAACTCCGAACGGCTCATTGACGTGGAATGGGACAGCAGCACCCATGAAGCCTTCCCCGTCCAAATCAAGATCCGGGCCGCAGACCGCATGGGCCTTCTGGCCGATGTGGCCGCATGTATCAGCAAAAGCGGCGCAAACATCCTCAGCGCCAACACCCAAACATTAGAAGACAAGACCGTGGCCAGCTTCTTCACGCTGCAAGTCAGCGACACGGATAAGCTCAACCGGATCATCTCCGGCTTGAAGAAGATCAAACAGGTGCTGGATGTGGACCGCGTCGGATAAGCCATACAAAAAAGAGCTTGCGCACACCTTATGAGACGAAAGTACGAAAGCACTCGATTCCTAACAAAAAACTAACAATTCACGAACATACTCCAAACAATCCGGCATTAGGCTGACGCAAATCAGGGAAATTATTTTCTTTCCCGTACATGGAATGAAAGCGAATAATGATTTCACCGAGCAATACGCTTATTGCCCTTGTGCTGTTGACCGCTTTGGCCCACTACCTGGGCCTGCGGCGCGCCGTGGCAGCGGCCGGAGGGCATGCGCATGTGCAAAAGCTGCACTCCAGACCTGTCTACTATGGCATGTTGACCGCCATGTGGTGCGCCTTGCCGGCCTTGTTGATCTATGCCGGCTGGCAGGCGTTTGAAAGTTACATCATTACCCAGTTGGTGGTCGCCGACCTGCCCGTGACAATGCGGGACCTCTCCGCGGCGCAGTTAAGCCTGGTCGTCAACGACATCAAGAACATGGCCGGCGGCACTATTGTTTCGGGTGACGTCGGTCCGGAACTCAAAGCGGCCGTGGCGCACTACCTTCAACTGCGCGGCATCGGCAACGCGGCCTTGGCCGCCGTGGTCATGGGAGTGGCCGTTATCGGCCTGGTGGGTGCGCGCGCCCGCATCAGCACCCGCATGCGCGCCCGCAACAAAATGGAACGTCTGATATTATGGCTACTGGCCGCCTGCTCGACCATCGCCGTATTCACCACGGTCGGTATTGTGCTGTCGGTCCTATACGAAGCGATCCGATTTTTCCAGGCCGTGTCGGTCACCGAGTTTCTCTTCGGACTCAAATGGAGTCCCCAGATGGCCATTCGCGCCGACCAGGTGGGCTCTTCCGGCGCCTTTGGCGCCGTGCCGGTGGTTTTGGGCACGCTGTTGATCGCGGGCATTGCCATGGCCGTGGCCGTTCCCATCGGACTCATGGCGGCCATTTACATGTCCGAGTATGCCGGCAGCCGATTTCGGGCCGTGGCCAAACCGCTGATGGAAATATTGGCAGGCGTGCCCACGGTCGTTTACGGCTTTTTTGCCGCCCTGGTGGTGGCGCCCTTCATCCGCGCCGCGGGACAGGCCATCGGCCTGGATGTGGCCTCGGAAAGCGCCCTGGCTGCGGGCCTGGTCATGGGCATCATGATCATTCCATTCGTCTCCTCCCTGTCGGACGACATGATCACCGCCGTGCCCCAATCATTGCGGGACGGCGCCTATGGATTGGGCGCCACCCCATCGGAAACCATCAGACAGGTGGTCTTGCCCGCAGCCCTGCCCGGCATCGTGGGCGGTATTTTGCTGGCCGTTTCCAGGGCCATCGGCGAGACCATGATCGTCGTCATGGCCGCCGGCCTGACCGCCAACCTGACGGCCAACCCGTTTAAGGCGGTAACCACCGTTACCGTGCAGATCGTCACCCTGCTCGTAGGGGATCAAGAGTTCGACAGCCCCAAAACCCTGGCGGCCTTTGCACTAGGCCTGCTGCTGTTTGTCATTACCCTTGGATTGAATATCATCGCGCTGCAAGTGGTGCGCAGATACCGGGAACAGTATGAGTAGCATGCCGGACCACCCCATCAAGTCCATTGATATCGTCAATAAAGGCCTGAACCGCCGCTACCGGGCTGAAAAACGGTTCCGGCGAATAGGCCTTGGCGCCGTGGTCATCAGCATCACCTTTCTCTCCTTGCTGTTCATCAGCATTATCGGCAGGGGACACGGCGCCGTGTTTCAGACGCACATGCTGCTTGAGATCCACTTCGATCCCGAAATCTTTATCGGCGTCGAGGCCGGAGCGGCCGACTACGCCAGACTGGTCAAACAGGCCCTGCATGCCCAGTTCCCCGACGCCGCGACGCGGGGTGAAAAGCGTGCGCTCTACGGTATCGTCAGTTCCGGAGCAGCCTTCCAGCTCAGACACATGGTAATGGAAGATCCCGGCCTGATCGGCAAACGGCAATCCATCTGGGTGAGCGCCGACGACGACGTGGATATGCTCATCAAGGGCAACCTGTCCGCCGAAAGCGGCCGGTTGAGTGAAAACCAATTGGCTTGGATCGAACGCTTGCAAGCCCAGGCGCGTTTGAAGAAAAAATTCAACACCGCGTTTTTCACCGCCGGCGACAGCCGTGAACCGGAACAGGCCGGCATCTTGGGAGCGGCCAGCGGTAGTTTCTTCACGCTGCTGATCACCCTGATGCTCTCCTTTCCCATCGGTGTGGCCACAGCCATCTATCTGGAGGAGTTCGCACCCAAGAACCGCTGGACCGACCTGATTGAAGTCAATATCAACAACTTGGCCGCCGTTCCGTCCATCGTATTCGGCCTGCTGGGCCTGGCGGTGTTTCTCAATGCCTTCGGCCTGCCCCGCTCGGCGCCGCTGGTGGGCGGATTGGTGCTGACCTTGATGACCCTGCCCACCATCATCATTGCCAGCCGCGCGTCACTGCAGTCCGTGCCGCCGTCCATCCGCGATGCCGCCCTGGGCATCGGCGCCAGCAAGATGCAAATGATCCTGCACCATGTGCTTCCCCTGGCCATGCCGGGCATGCTCACGGGAACCATCATCGGCATGGCCAGGGCTCTGGGAGAGACGGCGCCGCTGCTGATGATCGGCATGGTGGCATTTATCGTGGACATTCCGGGCGGCTTCACCGATCCGGCCAGCGCCTTGCCCGTGCAGATCTATCTTTGGGCCGACAGCCCCGAACGCGCGTTTGAGGAGCGTACCGCCGCGGCCACCATGACGTTGCTGCTCTTCTTAATCGTGATGAATGGGTTTGCCGTGGTGCTGCGAAAGCGATTGGAACGGCGTTGGTAAGCCCATCGGGGGGAAAGAGACGCTTGGCCCTTGTTTCAAATACAGAACATCTATTCAAGGAGGACACCATGTTCAAAAAGGCAATGTATCTCACTGTTTCACTGGCGCTGCTCGGATTCTTCGCCACGACACCGGCCGCGGCCGACGCAGCGCGGGATTACGTCAGCATCGTGGGTTCGTCCACGGTCTACCCCTTCGCAACGGTGGTGGCCGAACAATTCGGTAAAACAACCGCCTTTAAAACCCCAAAAATCGAATCCACCGGTTCGGGCGGCGGCTTTCAACTCTTTTGCACCGGTGTCGGCGTCTCGTATCCGGACATCACCAATGCCAGTCGCCGAATGAAAAAATCCGAATGCGCCCTGTGTGAAAAGAACGGCGTGCAAGCGGTCGTGGAAGTCAAGATCGGTTATGACGGCATCGTGATGGCCAATACGAAAAAGGCCAAACGACTCTCGCTGACCCGCAAAGCGCTCTACCTGGCCCTGGCCAAAAAGGTGCCCGATCCAAGCGGCAAAGAGGCCTGGGTTGAAAATCCGTATAAAACCTGGAAGGATATCGATGCCGCCTTGCCCGCCAAAAAAATCGAAGTGCTGGGGCCGCCCCCGACCTCCGGCACCCGCGACGCCTTCGTGGAGCTGGTGATGGAAAACGGCGCCAAATCCTTTGGCTGGATCAAAGCCATGGATAAAAAAGAGTTCAAAAATGCGGCCCACACCCTCCGCGAAGACGGCGTTTATATCGAGGCCGGCGAGAACGACAACCTCATCGTGCAAAAGCTGGAAGCCAATCCCGATGCCTTGGGTATTTTCGGGTTCAGCTTCCTGGATCAGAATACCGACAAAATCCAAGGCGCCAAAATCGACGGCGTGGCGCCTTCCTTCGACGCCATTGCCGACGGCAGCTATCCGGTTTCACGCCCCTTGTTCTTCTATGTGAAGAAGGCGCATGTCGGTAAAATTCCCGGCATTGCCGAGTACCTGAAAGCATTCAGCTCTGAAAAGGCCTGGGGCCCCGAAGGCTACCTGGCCGACAAGGGGTTGATTCCCATGCCCGATGCCGAAAGAAAAAAGACCGCCGCCGACGTGGCTAACTTGAACGAACTGCCGTGCGATGGGCTTAATTAGTTGCATCGTTCTGTACGCCACCTTACACTACCAAAGGGTGCCATGCCGTTTCAGCATGGCACCCTTTGGCACCATCTGAAAATCAACGGAACCGGACGGTAAACAAGGAATTCGGCGTGAACATGCAAGCGCAAACAAACAAAACGGAAAACAATACCAACCGGGCGACCCAGATTAACGCACGCGACCAGCGTGTCGTGCAAACCGTCGGGGAAGCCTTTGTGGACGATCCTCGCATCGTGTGCCGCGATGTCAATGTCTTCTATGGCGAAAAGCATGCCATCCGTGACGTCTCCATTGATATCGCCCGCAACCAGGTCATCGCCATGATCGGGCCGTCCGGCTGTGGAAAATCCACCTTCCTGCGCTGTTTGAACCGCATGAACGATACCATTGACGGCTGTAAGGTGACGGGAACCATTCTGCTCGACGGCATGGATATTCATGACAAGCAACTCGATGTCGTGCCCTTGCGCGCACAGGTGGGCATGGTGTTTCAAAAACCCAATCCCTTCCCCAAATCGATCTACGACAATGTGGCATACGGCCCCAAGATCCATGGCTTGGCCCCCACGCGGTCCGATCTGGAGCGGATCGTGGAGACCTCGC
>JABDRH010000500.1 GCA_013041835.1 Desulfatitalea sp.
GGCCAGCCGGGAGCGGATGCGTCGGCCCGCATGCTATCGGCTGCCCCGCATCAAGCCGTCATCAACGGCGGTCCGCTGTCTGCCGATGCCATGCAGCAGGTACTGAACGAAATGGCCGACACACCGAACAAGGTGGTGGTGTGGACCCGACCGATGCCCGATCAATGCCCCTCCCCGACTGCATTCAAAGACATCACCCGGTTGCTGTACCGCGCGGCCGAATCCGGATGCTGGAACCATGTACGGCTGGTCGGCCCGGCGGGCAATACGGTTGTCGATCCGATGCTCGATTTCGCTTCGGCCAATCCCAACATCGTGCATTCCTGGTGCCGCACAACCGCTTCGGCCTCGCCATTCGGCGATGCTCAGGACCACTATCCACAACAGGCAACCCGGTACGGCCATACGCGCCCCCTGCCCGGCCTGCCCTTGTGGCGCCTGCTGCAAGACCCGCCTCTGCTCCAGGTCTACCTGGCCCTAAACGGCGTCCAGAGACTGGCTAGTATGTACCTGATCCGGCAGTCGAAGACCTGGCGCTGCCACCCTCTCGGCGAAAACCTGATTTACCATTTCATGCCGCCGGACCAACTGCCCAAAGGCTACCTGGATGAAATCTGTCGCATGGTGGCGGCCGGCGAGTCGGTCGACACCCGGTGGGTGCGGCACAATCTGCAGCGCGCCTTTCTGATCGGTTATGCTGAGGAAAACGGCGTCATTGCAGGCAATTCCAGCCTCAAGCATCCTCGCGAAACGTACATCGAAGCAGTCAGTCGACAATCCGGTATCGATTTGCGAAATTACCTGGAACGTGGCTATACATCGGTACGGCCCGCCTACCGGGGGTTGGGTATCGGCACACGGCTGCTCGAAGGCCTGACCCGGCGCAGCGGCAGCAAAAAGGTCTTCTCCATCATCGCCGAAGACAATATCGCCACCCGGAAGATGGCCATCCGCAACCGCACCCGCCGCGTGGCCACCTTTTACAGCCACAGGGCTGGAAAAAAAGTGGGTGTCTGGATACCGGAGCGGATGGTGCCGGCTGGGGTCGTCTTGTCCGGTCAACCGGAAGTGGATTAAATGCGATGGCATGATGCATTGGTGACGAATGGAAGGTAAACGACATCATATCGGCGTGATCACCGTACGCGGTCTGAGCTACCCACCGACGCGCCGGCTGGCCGAGGCGGCCGCGGCACGCAACTGCCGCATTGTTGCAATACACCCCTATCAGGTGTGGCCGGCGATCATCAAGGGGCGGTCCGTAGTATTGGGCGATATCGAGGTGGGTCAACTGCGGGCGGTCATGCCGCGCCAGGGCGCCGAAATCCGGGATGCCTGCCTGCCGCTCATTTCCTATTTTGAACAGATGGACCTTGCCGTCATCAACCGCCGCCACGCCATCGAACTGGTAAAGAACAAATACGATACGCTTCGGCACCTCGCTGCCGCTGGCCTGCCCGTACTGGATACGGTGTTTCTCCCCTCGGCCGATGGCTTTTCCGAAGCGTTGCGGCAACTGGACCGCCGAACCGTGGTGCTCAAGCCGGTCAGCGATCGTCAGGGCAACAACATTCACCGGGTCGATGGCAATGATGGCGTTATCCCCGAAGAACTTATGGCCGAGTTGCATCTGGGCCGTGGTTTGCTTTGCCAGGCGTACCTGCCGCCCGAAGGGCGCCGGGATTACCGTTTTCTCGTCATCGGCGGACGCGTTGCCGCCGCCATGCAACAGATACCACCTCCCGGCGAATTCCGCGCCAATATCCATCTGGGCGCCGAAGCCCGACCGGTGTCCCTTTCACCCGCCATCGCGCGCCTTGCCCAGCGGGCGGTTGAGGCCGTCGGCCTGCAGATCGCCGGGGTGGACATCATGGTCTGCGCAAACCAGCGCATCTACATCAATGAGGTCAACTACACACCCGGCTTCCGGGGCCTGGAACAGGCCACCGGCCTGGATATCGCCGGTGCGGTGATCGACTACATTCGATCTGGAACGGCAGGGTAATCCAAACCCGGTGAATTTCGCCCCATAAGCTCACAAAGCGCATGAAGGACAAGTTCAGGCATCATTATGGGTCTGTGCATTTTCGCCCTTGGGTATCAAGCCGTCCGTTTCTTTCATCTTATGCGTCTTTGCCACCAGCATATAAATCGACGGAATGACCAGCAGCGTAAAAAAGGTTCCGATCGCCATCCCGCCCACGATCACCAGACCGATGGCGTTGCGGGCGGGGGGG
>JABDRH010000503.1 GCA_013041835.1 Desulfatitalea sp.
ATATAGCTACGCAGATGTTGATCCACAAGCTCGTCCACCAGGTGTGGCAAGGGCGAGGTCGACGTGCCGACAACGGTAATGAGATCCTGGTTGAGAGGCAAAATCAACTTGGGTGCGGGGCTCGACGCAACGGCCGCCGCCATGCCTGGCGTTACTTCACCCATCATGGCATGGGCCATGATGATGCCCAATGGGCCGGCCACCACATCCGCTTTTGCCACGGTCTGAACGATCGCGTTTTCACCGGAAGCTCCGCGGTTGGCCTTGGCCTTGAGCATTTGGGCCGTGGCAATGGCATTGGTCCCCAGGGCGATAATTTCCACCCGCTCGCCATATCCCTCCTTGATGCGTTTGATGATAGCGCTGCCAATCCCCCCCCCTTGTCCATCAATCACACAGATCTTTTTTCGCATCGTTACACCATAGGTCTGAAGGTCATTCAATCACAGCTTGGAAATTCGCTGCCGCATCTTTCGCTGGCGCCGGGGCAGCCGTTTAGACGGACCGCGCTTTTTGGTGGTCGGCTGCCAACCGTCACTCGTCCCACTCTCGGCGGCGCCTTTCATATCCGCCAGGCACGCCAACATCAAACGTTCCTCGAATTCCGGAGCGCCAATAACGGAAGCCCCCTTTTTGGCGCAATAGGTGCTCACCTCTTTGTCCGAACTGACCACCAGCAACCGTTCGCGTTCCCGGACCGCCATGCGTTTGATCACAGCGTCCGCCAATTCGCCGGGTTGAGAAAAAGATAGGCGGATACCTTTGTGCCGATCCCTGCGCGGCATTCCCGTAGGCGCACCGGCGCCATCGAAAACCACCGTTATCTTGTATGTCTTGATACGTTTGTACGCGGCCAACAGATCCACCAAGGCGTCACGCCCGGCCTGCAGGTCTTGTTGGTCAAGATGGCTGAATTGAGAGGATTGGCGGATGAGGTTGTAGCCGTCGATCACAATGTGCATGACAACCAATACCCGAAGTCCGGCATACGGGCACTTGCGGTTTCAGGCACCCGGTGGCGTTGCTCACAAAACATTGAGCAACTCCAAGACGCGATTCAAATCGTCGGTGCTGTAAAACTCTATTTCCAGTCGCCCCTTTTTTCCACGCCGCTTGATTTGGACCTTGGTACCGAAGCGCTGTGACAAGCCGTCGGCAATGGTGTTCAGATGACGATCTTCGGATTCAATGCGGTTCTTTTTTCGCTCAACGGTTTCGGCGGCATCACGCAGCCGTTTGATCAGCGCTTCCGTCTGGCGCACCGACAAGCCTTTGTGCATCACGGCACGCCAGACCACATTTTGCTGGGCGGGCGTATCGGCGCCCAAAAGGGCCCGTGCATGCCCCATGCTCAATTGGTTCTGGATGATGGCGGCTTTAATCTGCTCGGGCAGGTGGCGCAAACGCAAGAAGTTCGCCACTGCCGAACGACTCTTGCCTACCCGTTCGGCCGCCTGCTCTTGGGTCAGGCCGAATTGATCGATCAAGCGTTGGTAGGCGTCGGCCTCCTCCATTGGATTGAGATTTTCGCGTTGGATGTTCTCGACAATCGACATCTCCAGCATCTCTTCATCCGAGACATCCTTGACGACCACCGGGATGTGATGCAATCCGGCCATCTTGGCGGCGCGCAGGCGTCTTTCACCGGCCACCAACTCGTAGCCGACCTCCTGTTTGCGTACCAACAAGGGCTGCAATACCCCCTGGGTTCGAATCGAATCGCTTAACTGGACCAGTTCATCAGGGGAAAAATGGCTGCGCGGCTGGTAACGGTTGGGTTGAATCAGATCGATGTCGCATTCCAGGTAGGATTTGGACGCCGCCCCTTCCCCCTGAACATCGACCCGCGACATCGTGGGGATCAGGGCATCCAACCCTTTGCCCAAAGCCAGTTTTTTGCGTTTTCCGGTCGTGGTACCGCCGGCATTGTTCCGAACCGCCATCCTTAATTCCTCAATCTACAGGGCCACGGCCGATAAACCGGCCTTGTGCCCGTTCATCACCTCGCGCGCCAGGGCAAAGTAACTTTGCGATCCAATGGAAGCGGCGTCATACATCAAAATAGGTTTGCCAAAACTGGGGGATTCTCCCAAACGCACATTCCTTGGGATGATTGTTTTGAAGACGATATCCTTGTAGTATGAAGCGGCATCCTCGGCCACCTGGTGCGACAAATTGGTCCGTTTGTCGAACATGGTCAGCAAGATGCCGGCGATACGCAAACCGGTATTCAGGTGCTGCTGAATACGCTGATAGGTCTGCATCAGTTGGCTTAATCCCTCCAGGGCGTAAAATTCACACTGCAGGGGAATAAGCAACGCATGGGCCGCCGTCATGGCATTCACCGTCAACAGGCTCAGCGAGGGCGGACAATCGATGATGATATAGTCAAAATAATCGGCAATGGGGGTCAGCAAACGCTTGAGGGCCGTTTCGCGATCGGGTTGACTCATCATCTCCACGTCGAACCCGATCAGCTCGACCCTTGATGGCAGCACCTTAAGAAGCTCGATATTCGAATCGACCACCAGGCTGTCGATGCCCGCTTGCCCGATGAGGCCATGGTAAAGTGTCTGTTGAAGCTGAAACTTGTCCAGTCCGATACCCGTTGTGGCATTGGCCTGGGGATCGCAATCCACCAAAAGGGTCTTTTTCTCGTAAATGGCCAGTGCGGCGGAAAGGTTCACCGCCGTGGTGGTCTTACCGACACCGCCCTTCTGGTTGGCTATGCAGATGATGTTCACCATCGCGCGAGACTACCACAATTGAGCAAATTTGAAAAGCCGTTCGGAATATGACATAAACATAATGGGTTCCCAATTGAATCATTCGGTATTAACTTGTGGGACATTCACGACTGACCGGAGGAGTGGAAAAGCGATGCACCGACCCCTCACTATAAAAATGATTGGCCTGACGATACTGGCGCTGCATCTCCTGGCCGTCGGAACGCCGGCCAGGGCCATCTCCATTCGGGAGGAGGAGGAGCTTTCCAAGGAATTCATGCGTGTGTTGTACAAAAACTTCGATCTGGTCGAAGATCCTCTGATTATGGGCTATGTCGACACCGTGGGCAAGCGCATTCTGGCGCAATTGCCCCCCCAGCCCTTTGCCTACCACTTCTTCGTCATTCGCGAAGATGTCTACAACGCGTTTGCCATTCCGGCCGGTTATATCTTCATAAATAGCGGCTTGCTGCTGGCCATGGATACCGAAGCCGAGCTGGCCGGCATTCTCTCCCACGAAATATCCCATGTCGTGTGCCGCCACATCTCTCAACGCATTGAACGCGAAAAAAAGATCGGCTTGGCCTCGATGGCCGGCATGGTGGCGGGCATCTTCCTCGGCGCCGCGGGCGGCAGCTCGGCTGCGGCCCAAGCCATTGTCCTTTCCCAGGCCGCGGGCCAATCCGCCTCCCTTAAGTTCAGCCGTGACGATGAAACCCAGGCGGATCAACTGGGCCTGGGATATTTGAACAAGGCCGGCTACACGGCCGACGGCCTATTGCAAATTTTAAAGAAAATCAGAAACAAACAATGGTTCGGCAGTGAACAGATCCCAACTTATGTGATGACTCACCCGGCGGTGGAAGAACGGATCACCACCATTGACAGTTGGATCACAACTTATGAGCGCGGGGATAAGACCAAGGCGATGGCCGGACCGGCATCGGATTATTTCAAGCGCATGCAATACCGCCTTCGCGCGTTATATGATCCTGCCCAGTCGGCCCTGCAATACTTTCAAACCGCTTTGGACAACAATCCGACCGACACCAATGCAGCCTACGGGTATGCCCTGGCCCTCTCGCGCACGGGCAACTATAAAAATGCCGTCATCTACATGCAAAAAGCATTGTTCCAGGATGCCCTGGATCCCGTTTTGCTAGGCGATTTGGGTCGCCTTTACTTTCTGGACGGTCGGTTGGAAGATGCCCTGCGTATTTTGCAAGGCGCCGCCTCCCTTGGAAAATTCAATCCACTGGCGACCCTCTACTTGGGGCGTACCTATATCAATCAAGGAAAATTTACCGAAGCCGCCCAAACCCTGGAAAGCCTGATCAACCAATACAAAGATCTCACCGAAGCCTACTATTTCATGGGAGAGACCTGCGGCAAACTCGAGCGTATGCCCGAGGCCCACTTCTATCTGGGTCTCTACCACTTCCGAAAAGCGGACCTGCGCACGGCTTTTTTTCACCTGGAGCGCGCCCGGACGACGCTGACGGACACCGCCAAGCTGGAAATCGTCAACCAGGCACTGAAAAGCATCGGAAAGCTGCCGCCTAAGGCCGTGCAAGCAGGCAGTCGCTGAATGGAAGCATCAATCCTTTAGGGCCAGGCCGGCGCATTAAGACGATTTCTGTCAAAGAAGTTCAGCATTTATGGGTGAGCTCCAAGACTAAGGGCTCGCGCAAAAATAACTTCACATTTTTATGCGCCGATCCATCTCACCCGGCTGCGTTACAAAAATACAGAATATCTCGATATTCTTTAATTTTTGTGCCTTGCCGGGTGAGCGCCTCGA
>JABDRH010000506.1 GCA_013041835.1 Desulfatitalea sp.
CTATGACCAACGCGGTCGTTTGTATCGGAGTGCTTTGAATAACCGAATTTTTTTGCCGGATATGGGCATTTTTCTGGTCGGCATAAGTGTCCTAACGGATCACATCGATCAACACACGACGGCTGGAACGGCCTTATCCGTGCCACTTCACGGGTTAACGCGAAAAGATATTGACATGGGCAGTCTTTTGAGATTCAGCACCAAGTAAGTCTTGTTATTCAGGCCAAAAAACGATCCAAAAGAAGAAAGGAAAAAGCATCAATGACGGCCAATGACAAACCTCCATGGAAAAAATCTCGGATGCCTTATGTTCGCACCGATGACGACGTCGAAAAGCTGACACACCTGGGCCAGGAAGAAAAGGCCATGTTTTCGGCCCCGAGGCCCATGAAGTGAACCTGCAGATGAATGATGCGACGTATCATGAACTAATGAAGGTGTGGGATGCGACACCGCCGTTTATTCCAGACACTGCATGATTTCAACGCTAAAACCATACCCACTTGACGAAGTGTTTTACACTTTCGTCAATTAACATCAGCATAAACAGAATAAAACCGAAAGGATCAAAAAATGACTGAAAAGAAAACCGTTAAAGATTGGCGAGGTGAGCGTGACGAGCTTGGTTTCTGGAAAATGGAGGGTGCGACATCACCATTTAACAAGCTGTTCCGGCTTCCCTTTCCAGTGGATCCAACTTTTAAAATTGACAACTTGCCTTGGCTCACCGACGAGGAGAAGGCCAAGGGCAATAAGCATTTGCAGGCATTTTTGAACCCCACATACGGGGCGGGCATCGGTACGGGTGAGTTGCCCGGCCTGGAGGTCACCCAGCCGTTTCAGGCCGATTTTTGCATGATGAATGATCCTGAGGTGTGGAGTACATATTTTGAGTATTACGAACGCGCCGCCTGTTTGCTAATGGGAATCAATGATATGTGGGAGCTCGCCTATTTGACCACGTTCAAAAAAGGGATCGATGTGAGCCCAGAGCGTGCGGATGATCCGGAAGTCCGCCGCAAGATGCATAACGCGATTCTGACGCTTGGCCCCTTTGCCGTCGAGAACAAAGACCAATACACGCTTCGTCTCCTGGCATGGGTGCCCTTTATGTTCCAGGAAAAATACGAGGATAAGCAATATCGTTTATCGGCGGAACAGATTGCCATGCTTCCCTACCCGGAGTCGTCGATATGGAACCTGCAAGAAAGCCTCGTTCTCGAATTAACCTATGCGTATATTCGCCATACCATGACGGATGAGCTTTGGAATCGTTGCGTCGAGGTTTGGGGGGTTAAGGAAACCGGTCGATATCTGCAATGGATGGGGGCCTACGCGCATATGTTCAATTACAATTACGTGATGTTCCGCCGCGACGTATGGTAAGCAGCGTGGTTTTTTCGCCACTAGGGCAGGCTGATGTGATGAACATGCCCCGCCGTGGTGACGGAGTTTTCTATGGGTTCGCGCAAAAATTAAAGAATATCGAGATATTCCGTATTTGTGTAACGCAGCCGGGTGAGATGGATCGGCGCATAAAAATGTGAAGTTATTTTTGCGCGAGCCCTAAGCACTATGCATAACAGGAAAATGGGCCCGGCCGGCATGAGATATCCGGCCGGTTCCAGCAGGGTGTGAATGAAAGGAGTTTGTTTATGACCTCATCATCGATGTTGATTCCTGATCCACCGCCGTTGGATCGTATATTGTCGCTGCAAGGCCGGTGTGCGGTGGTTACCGGTGGCGGCCGAGGACTGGGGGAGGCGATTGTGATGCGGCTGGCCGAAGCCGGAGCTACGATCGTGCTGACCGGCAGGGGACGTGAAGCGCTACAGCGCGTCGAGGCGCGGGTCACCGCGGCGGGAGGCATGGCGGTGGGGGTTCAGGCGGACGTCCGCCGCACCGAGGATTCCCAAAAGGTGATGAACCTGGCGATGGAGCGGTTCGGACGCGTTGACATCCTGGTCAATAACGCCGCATTGGTGACAACGTGCCTGGCGATGGAGATGACCGAGCCGCTGTGGGACGAGATGATCGACACCGATCTCAAAGGCGCGTTTTTCGCCTCCCAGTTCGCTGCCAAGGCGATGATCGAAGGGGGTCGCGGCGGCCGCATCATCAACCTGTTGTCTGCGGCTGCGTTCAAGCCCACAGGAATATTTTTAGCCTACGGCGCGGTGAAAGCCGGCCTGTGGGCTGTCACCCAGTCCATGGCCGACGAGCTGGCCGAACACCGAATATTGGTTAACGCCGTCAGCCCGGGACCCACCTTAACCCAAGAAAAACTCGCTCATATACAGGACGGCACGTTGGCAACGTCCGAAACGCCGCCCGGCGCGGTCAAAACAATTCAAAAGTTAAAGGCCATCGGCGAGACGCAACTGAAAAGTGGTTCGATGGCCTCGCTTCTTCCGCTGGGCCGCTTAGGATATCCCGGCGATATCAGCAACGCGGTGTTGTTTCTGGCATCTGAAATGGCCTGCTATATCAGCGGCGTTTGCCTGACCGTAGACGGCGTCCAAGGAAACCCGTTCTAACGGAGGCCGGCAACAGAAGTAACACAAAGGAGAATTTATTATGGGTCGAATGACGCCTGAAGTACTTATGGGTGAGTTGAGTCTGATGTGGCAGGACATCTTCAATTGGGCGAGCTGGTCCATTGTTTTGGTGATGCTGATCATTGCCTGGCGCATGGGCGTACGGCAGAAAACGCCTTTTTATGTTTTTGCGATTCTGGCGGTAGGAGCAGGCGCCTTTATCGAACCGCTGTATGATGTCGCGTTCGATCTCTGGTTTTTCGACGTGCACGATGGCCAGCCGGGTGCAATGGTTTCTCATTTCACCGCGTTTGGCGTCATACAGCCGATCTGGGCGATTAGCGGTTATATCATTTTGTACGCCATGGCCTGCCTGTATGCGGGGCGTATGATGTTCGAGGGACGCGTTACCATGCCGATTTTCATTCTGATCTGGTTTGCCGAGATATTTGCTTCGTGCGTTTTCGAAGTGATCGGCACCGGTGTTGGCATGTATACCTACTATGGCCCTTATGTTCTTCGAATTTGGAATTACCCTCTCGTCATTGCTTTCCTGGAAGGGACGCAGGTCATTTTGTTCACGGTTGTAGCGGTTCAATGGTGGCAACGCGTTACCACGCCGCTAGGACTGGCTGGTTTATTCGTAATCTTTCCGGTCACGTTTCTGGGCACTAATTGTGGCATCGGCGGTCCTCTTGTCATTGCATTACATCTGTCCGAGGACCTGTTCAGCCAACAAATCATTTGGAGCGCGACACTATTGACCATGGGATTATGTACCCTGGCCGTAATTGGTGCGTACAGGTTTTTGCCTAAAGCTGCAGCACGTACAGCGCAGAGTCCGGACCTGATCAACCATCCGCAAACAGTTCCCGCTTAAGGGAACCCCCAATGTTGCATAAAAAAGATGGTCGAAATGAAACAGATTATCACGGATTTTGGGGAGTGCCCCCCAATGCTGTTGACTTCAAAAAAGCTGTGCGTCACTTGCGGGCGGGCATAAAGCCCGCCCCTACAAAATTTGGCCTGCGAGCCACTCTGATGCAGGGCTTGGTTTTAAGTTCGCCCACTCTCGGAATTAACCAATCCATGATTCGTAGCATCCCATTGATATACTGTCACATATTTTTGTCTTCCAGCTTTCGAATCAACTCAGCGGGCGAAGTTAGGGCCCAGCGCAGATTACCGAATTAGGACGCTACCAAAGAGGATTTAAGGATGCAGGCAAAAATCAGAAATATCGTCCCAGCTCGATCATTATTAACGCATCCGCTTCAATCTCGGACAAAGGGTCATTAGGGGCCACATTCCCTACACCGCGCATCTCTATGGATACTTTATATGAATCGCCCATCCTTCTGCTGGCCTCCAAATAAAAGGAGCGTGACCTGTTTTCTACATCCTGAATGATTGCCGCGACCAATTCCGTGGATTGCATGTCATTAAGGGATAGACGGACGCCTAGCGCCAAGTCGTTATTCATCGGTTGAAAATCTCTTTCGTCATAAAGATATTCACTGATGATGCCCACATCCACACCCAGTGAAGCAATATCCGGGAAGGTGTATTCAAAACCAGAGACAGCGGCGAAAAATGGGTCCCCCTGCCCGGAACGGGATATCGCCTCCAACTTCAACAGCCATGACTCGAAGGTCGCCTGAATATCCACACTCGTTTGGTTGATGATATCATAAATGGGAATCAATACGGTTTCACCGTACGGGTTGACCTTGGAAACCAAAGGATCGAATCGCGGTTCACGGCTTGTGCCGTAAAAGTGGGCCACACCCAAATCCCAGGGGCCTATCGTGTGAGACCAGCGCATGGCAAAATCGATATGCTTCTCCTCTGCTCCCGACTCATAAACGGCATTTTCGTTGTCAACGAGAACCCGTGATCCCGGCCGTCCGTCACGGCCGGGAAATGTCCTTTCCCGAAAACCGGGCAACAGGAACATATCCACGTATCCCCAATCCCGAACGAGCGTCAGCAGCACCATCGGCTGACCCAGCAGATCTTCCCCACTGGAGCTTTCCACCATGTCTATCTGATTGATAATATTTACTAAATGACTTGTCTCGGTCACGCCCCAAAAGACACTGTCGATCCCGACACGCAATTCCCAGTTGGCATGCACCGTATGATACTTGAGTTCACGAATATCCACATGGGATCGTTCCGAGTCGTTTTGGTCTATGCGGGCAAATGGGGTAAAAGTGATGCTGTCCTTGGAATCCGGAAATGGGTAATACAGTTCCGCTTCGGCAGATACTGAAACGTTGTTGCTCTTCTGATCGCTGCGTACCGGCGATTTATAAAAATGTTGGAACTCAGCACCGACATTGCCGGTCAGCTCAATGGCCCATGCCAAGTTGGCGTTAAACAAAAGAATGAGTATGGCAAGGTGCGCTAAAGAGACTCTTTTTGAGGTATGCATTGCTTACTTCGCACGTTTAAGGGCGGCCTGATCAAAATCCCGCTCAGTGAGCCCCACTCCGAAACGGTATTCGCTGTATTCCAGCGTGGTACTCCTTTTTGTCTGATGGTTCTCCATGATCCAATGCATCGCACGCCAATACTTTTCATCAAATAATTGATAGCCCTTTACCAAAAGAGTCTTCAGCAACTTGTTTTTGCGATCATAATAGTCCACGCGCTGAATACGATACTCGGCAAGGTCATGCCATACCATCATTCTTGTATAACCGGAGTAGGCATAGGTGGGAATCCATTCCGACACAAAACAATCCAAATCCCCACAAGGTTCATTACGCAAGTATTTGTACTTGTACTTTTCTATCTCCATCGAGCTGAAATCCTCAAACGAGAATTCGCTTCCCATGAATGAGCCGGATTTTTTCTTTGATGAGATGCGTTTCACACGTTTAAGCGCCGGAAGATACAGCCACTGATCGTCATCCGTATGCGTGTGGCTGTAAGTTAACATTGCCGTGCCTTTGACATCCGCGGGTTCGTCAAAGATGCTGAGAAACCAGTCACCATCGTCTTCACGCTCAAGCGTCAGGATTCTCATCCGCCGAACCCGTGAACGGCCGCGATCATCCCTTAACGTCATGGTGAATATTTCCTGGCAATCACCGAATCCGCTAAGACGACGATCAGCTTCTTTCGCGATTTCAAGACCCTTTTCTTCAGGACTAGGCGATTGCGCCCTTGAATCACCCACTGTAACAAAAAAAATAACGGCTATCACCGTAAAACCCATTCTTAGAATACCCATCAGCAATTCCCCCTCCCAAAAGGTAGATTTATCTTGTGGTCGTTCCATTTTCAAGCCGCTTTGGCCGACGCGCTGTGTTGTGGGGTGAACTCTTTTCCAAAAGGTTGGAACCGTAAGATCAATACAGGCATCAAAAATAAGTCGGCGATCAATGCCGTTGTGATCGTTATCGCCAATAAGATGCCGAAACTGGCCAGGATCGCGAGTTCGGAAAGTAAAAATACCAAAAAGCCGCAGATCAGTACCGCGGATGTGATGACAATTGCCTGCCCCACGTGAGAAAGGCCGATACGAATTGCCTCCGCGTAATTGCCGCATCGGAAAAACTCACTGCGGATGCGGCTCACAATATGAATCGTGTCATCCACGGCAATGCCGATCGCAATGACGGCAAGCATCAGCCGAAGATAGTCGAGGTGCATTCCCCACCAACCCATGAAACCTAAGGTGATGATGACAGGCGCCAGGTTCGGAATCATGCTCAGCATGCCAACCTTGATCGAACGAAAGGCCAGGCACATCAATATGGCGATCATGACAAAGGCGAGCGTATATCCTCGGATTTGACTGTCTGCGATATAATCGGCGATTTTTACCCACAAAAGTCCGATGCCGGTAAGCTTCACATCAGCCGTCGTGATGGGATGTTCGGCCATATAGGTATCAAACTGCCGCAGCATCTCATCCACGCGGCTCGCATAGGTCGTTTTTACTCGAAGCTCAAGGGCCGTGCGCGAATAATCCGAATTCACATAATCCTCAAGCTCTTTTCCGCCTGAGATCTCATACATCAGCAGATACTGCGCGATCAGCTCGCGGCTTTCCGGAAGCTTGAAATATTCAGGATCATCACCGTGAAAACTCTGATTAATATCTTTTAGCACGTCCACAATGGAATATGTCTTTTGCACCAACGGGTTCTTTTCCGCCCAGGCCTGCAGTCCTTCGAGCTGTTTCAATACATCACTGTTTTTAATGCCATCCGCGGTTCCTGTGTCAAACACATACACGGCATTCATGGATCCGCCCATGACCTGCTCAACATAGACGACGTCCTGCCGTAAGCCGACGTTTTCCTTAAAATTCTCAAGAAAATTAAAGTCAACCTTGAGCTTAAAAACGCCGATAAATGCTATCATAAAAATCGCCGCCGCAATGAACGCTATGGCGCCACGATGCTTAAGGTCAAAATTGACGATGCGCACGAGCAGCGGTGATAGAAACGATCCGCCGCTTTGGAATTCAGGCGTTGCCGCCGCATGCTTATCGCGCGCAAAGGAAAGAAAAAACACCAGGAGCGTGGTCGTAAGCACAAAGGCAATCATTACGCCTGCCGCGCCAAACACCGCGAATTCAGAAAAATTCAGTAACGGAGAGACCACCATCGACGACAATCCCGCCGCGGTGGTAAGCGCCGCCAGAAGACAAGGCTTGCCCACGAGTTCAAGTGTCTGCCGCAATGCCTCCCGGATTGGCATCCCCTTACTTCTGCAGATTTGAAATTCCGAGAGCAAATGGACCGACTGGGCCACGCCGATCGTAGTAAGGAAAGGCGGCACGATCATAAACAGAGTGGCGATGCGGTAACCCATCAGCCCCATGAAACCAAGGGTTAAAATGAGGGTCGACAGCACCACCGTCAACGGGCCGACAAACCCCAAAAAGCGGGTGCGAAACAAAAGCATGGTCATAATGCCGACAATGGCAAATGTAACCAGCGGAAAAATGCTGATTTCCTTTTTGATCAGCCGATTATAGTAAGAATTGTTGGGAATATCGCCGATGCGGTAGAACCTGATATCCTCATACTCAGGCCGTGCCAGGATTTCATCTATTTTTGAATTGGTGACCTGGGGATATAGATTATCCATCCCATCCCCCCCCTCCGGGTCAAGACGGAATTTTTCAATGGGGTCGGAACCACTCAGAGACATCTCAAGGATGATCGCGCCATGGGTTGCATCCTTGTCAATCAGACCGCCCACGTAGATGGGCTTGTTCATCACAATATCGCGTATGCGCAGCAATTCGTCCTGGGTTTTGGGAAAATCCAGCAACAATTCATGAACTTCAATAGAATCTGCTTTTGCCTCGATAAACTCCGCATTGGCCAGACTGGTGACTTCCTTCACAAAAGGGACTTCATCTTCAAGTACCCTGGTAAGGTTCGCAATCTTCCGCATCACCTCTAAATTAAAAGGGCCATGCGGCATATCAGGGGCCTTATAGAGAAGATAGGCAATTTCATCAGATCCAAAATCGTTTTTATACTCAAGGTAATAGTCGTAGGTTCGATCTTTTTCGTCAAACCAGGCTTCAAAACTTGCATCAATGCTAACCTTGCCCGCGAAATACAAACCCATGCCAAAACACGCCGAAAACAAAAGCAACGATAACCAGCGGTGATCAAAAATCCATAAGGCCAATCGGCCGAACCCTGTGGCGGACGTGCCAAGATCGTTCTTGTTTTGATTCATGATGCCCCTTTTCAAATGTTGATATCATATCCGTGAAGGTGATGGAACAATTCGCGACTGTTTGCAGGCCAAACGACCCACCGATTAAGCAGAATCTTTAATCGTTTTTAGGATATCTAAAAGTATTTAAGAAGTAAAGAAGAAAGACTAAATGCAAAGCACCTTTCCCAACAAACTTCAGGTTCAAGGCAAATCCGGCAGCCCCGGTGAAAGTACCAACGATTGGCAGAAATAAAGGCTGAATTTTATCAGAAATCCAAATTATTTCGGAAGTGACGATGTCAAAGCTATGATGGCATGTCAATGCCCGGCCCCATCCGTTAATGCATAACGGTATTTGAATAGCATCCGTTCCGGGCTTTAGGGCTCGCGTGTATATCCTGAACTTATTTATTCGCGGGCCCTTGGCAAAACAATCGCTACCCCCATCGTGCCCTGAGTCGCTTGGGCTTGGTGCTCTCTTTGAATGGTTTGAGATCGAAACGGCTAAGCGCACTGGAAAAAATCCAAAAATCTGGCGATTTAGCAATTAAGATCAGAATTCATACGCACAAAAATACTCATAAAATACCAAATGCGGCGCCCACTATGCCTGTATGGGCACCGGCATTGACATACAATCGCATTTTTGACATAGTCCCTCCTAAATTTGAAGTTATCAAGCAGGGCGGGCCGCCGGGTTTATGCCAAGGTCATAACGCGGATTGTAAATGACATACCGGTACCTGGTCCTGCGGTATGTTGGTCTGCCTGTTCCAAGATATCCTGACCCACAAAAAGGAGCTGTTTGGTCTAATGAAATTTGCTAAAAACCGGTTGGCCGGCATGTTGACTGAAACCAGGTGAAGCATGAAATCCTTTTCCGGCGATAAAAAAACGACTGTGGATATCGATAACTTGTTGAGCGGGCTGCGCAAGGGGCGGATTGGTCCTGCATCCAGGATCATCAGCATTCTGGAACAGGGCAATGCGGATGATATGGATCGGATTATGGATGAAGTTTTTCCGCAAACCGGTCATGGCTGGGTGGTTGGCATTACCGGCCCTCCCGGCGCCGGCAAAAGCAGCCTGATTAACAATCTGATCCGAGAAGCGAGACAAGAAGATCTGAAAATTGGCTCAATTTTGGTGGACCCGACCAGCCCGGTATCGGGTGGCGCCGTACTTGGCGACCGCATTCGAATGAGTTCATTTGCCGCGGATCAAAAGGTGTTTATTCGCTCGATGGGCTCCAGGGGAACTTTGGGAGGTCTTTCCGCCGCGACGCTGGGTGCCGTGCGTGTATTAGACTATCTGAAGTATGACTATATCTTTGTGGAAACCGTCGGTTCCGGGCAAGTCGATATCAACATCTGTGATATCGCGGATACGGTATGCCTTGTTCTTATTCCCGGCGCCGGCGACGCCATCCAGGCAATCAAATCCGGAATTCGTGAAGTTAATGATATATTTGTGGTGAATAAACGCGACCGTCCTGGTTCTGAACAAGTCGTGTCCAATATCCGCAATGCATTAGAGATGCGTGAAAAACACAACCTTGACGACAATGGCTGGCAAATCCCGATACACGCGACAGATTCTCTGTTAAGAGAAGGGATTTCCGAACTGTGGGACAGCATAAAACAGCATAAGAAAACAATTCAAAAGACTGTCGAAAGACAGGACAAGCAGCGTCGACTGGCCACCCAAGAGGTCGTTGATACCATCATGCATAAGTTTAAAAAAGAATTTTTGAATCAGATTGAAGAAAAAATTCGCGCTGATAGAACAATTGACGAAATCATTAATAGAAAAAAGAGCCCTCAAAAAGTGGGCAATGAGATTTTTTCAAAAATTGTTGCCGATCAATTCTCGTTTTTGCAGATGCCGGAAAAAGAAATAATCAAGTCTCGTAACGGAGGAAAGCGATGTTCGATAAAAAAACCATAGAAAAAGACAGGGAATCGAAAAAGGAATGGTCCACAAAATTTGAAAAAGTTAGAAAAAAGTTTCAGTCGGACAAACCGTATCATGCTGAAACAGCATCGGGCATCCCTATTAAACCCTATTATTCACCCGATGATATCGCGCATATTTCATTTTCGGAAATAGGGACTCCCGGTGAGTTTCCATATACCCGAGGTATCTATCCCATGGGATATCAGTTCATGCCCTGGGCCAATCAACAGCTTATCGGCTGCGGCACCCCTGAAGAGACAAGAAAGCGAATGGATTTCCTTCGTGAGCAGGGAATGGTCGGATATTTCGGAAATCCGTTTTTTAACATTATCAATGACCTTGCGACCCATGGCGGATTTGACCCGAGTGACAGAGCTGCCGAGGGCAGGGTCGGCGAATGCGGAGCCAGCGTTTACTGTACGGAAAGCATGGAAGTCCTTTTCAAAGATATGCCGTTGGACAAAATCAATGTCAGTCATGTGACCAAGAACCAGACCCTGCCAACGCTTGCCACCTATATCGCCTATGCTGAATCGCGTGGCTACACGCCCGACCAACTCAAAGGCAACAGCATGAATTGGTATCACACATATAATGTCTGCACGGGGTTGGCATCGTTCCCGCCGGAAATGTGTGATCGTTTGGCCGCTGAATTGATTTGGTTCTGCACAAAAAACATGCCTAAATGGAATACGACAAACCTTTTTGGATACGGTATTGAAGAGTCCGGCAGTAATGCCGTTCAGGAAATTGCCATCGCTGTTTCCGCCGGGATATCGATTGCCAAAAAATGCATGGAACTGGACTTGGATCCGGATGATTTCCTGCCCCGCTTCGGTTTTCAAATTGCCCAGGGAAATGACTTTTTTGAAGAGATTGCCAAGATCAGGGCATTGAGAAAAATATGGGCCAAAACAAATGCCGAACGATTTGGCGCCAAGAAACCCCAAAGCATGCATGTGAGAATTCATGCGCATACGGCAGGTGCAAGCCTGACGGCCCAGCAGCCTTTGGTCAATCTCATCAGGACAACGATCCAAGCACTTGGGGCGGTACTTTCCGGTGTTCAAGCAATGGAGGTGCCGGGTTACGACGAAGCACTTGCAATACCAACGGAAGAAGCTGCCCGGCTGGCACTGCGAGTACAGCAAGTTATCAGTGAAGAGACAAACATCAAGAATGTTTCCGACCCTCTTGGGGGGTCCTATTACATGGAAAGTTTAACGTCTGAAATTGAGCGGCAGGCCATGGCGATCATCGAACAGATCGAAGAAAAGGGCGGCTTTATAGAAGCCTGGGAAACGGGCTTCATCAGATCCATGATTGATGAAAACGCCAGGAAAATCAAAGAAAAGATAGACTCAAAAGAACAAACAGTTGTTGGTGTTAACAAATACGTCATGGAAGAAGAGCAAAAAGTTCCGATATTTAAAATCGATTCCGAAACATCAACGACAGAAAAGAATCGTGAAGAAAAGTTCAAAAAGAATCGGGATCCCGTAAAACATCAACAATCCTTGAAAAAACTGGAAGCGTGCTTGCTCAAATTCAAAGCCGGAGATAATGATCATTCATTGGTTCCAACCATGGTCGAAGCCGCCAAGCACGGCGCCACCAATGGAGAAATGATGTGGCTCATGAAAAATTCACTTGGATGGATCAATTCCGCCGCCCTGACGCCGGCGTAACACCCTGAGATTATGAGGTAATTGAAATGACAAAGAAAACCGTACGGATTCTATTCACAAAATCAGAACAAGATGCGCATGACAGAGGGATTCGCTATGTCATCTCAAAATTGCGAGACGCCGGAAATGAAGTCATCTATACAAACTTTTTATATCCGGAAGAAATTGCAAATACCGCCATACAGGAGGATGTAGATATAATCGGGCTCAGCAGTTCAACGCTTGGGCATATGCCGGTACTTAGACAGCTAAAACCGTTGTTATCCGAACAAGGGCGGGAGGATATACTTATTATCGTCGGAGGTATCATCCCGGATGACGATCATGAGGAGCTGAGCAAAATGGGCATCACCGGAATTTTTGGGCCGGGCACCGGAACCGATGATATAAAAAAGTTCATCAGCGACAATTTGCAGCCATAAAAATCAATGCGCGAAGCGCAATTCGTGTCTACTAAAAAGTAAAGATAGGGTTACAAAGGAAATAACCATGGCATTATTTGAACTGGACAGAGACGAAACAGTCGCGATTATCAAAATGACGGGTGGCAAGAACACGCAAAACACCGATTTCATGGTATCTTTTAGCGAAATGTTGGACAAAGCCATTGGAGATGAATCCGTTACGGCGATTGTTCTAACCGCGACGGATGAAAAAAGCTGGTCGCAAGGATTGGACTTGGATTGGCTTGCGAAATGTATCTCCCAGAAGCGGTTTGAAGAAATTGAGGCTTTTATGATTGGGATGGACCGGATATTCACGACGCTTTTAACCTGCCCGGTTCCCGTCATTGCCTCGATTACCGGTCATAGTTTTGCAAATGGCGCTGTTTTGGCTTCCTACTGTGACTTCAGGTTCATGAGAACCGATCGGGGGTTTTTCTGTTTTCCGGAAGTCGATATCGATATTCAATTTACACCCGGCATGGTCGCGCTGTTTCGTCACAAATATCCCGGCCCGTTTGTGAATGAAATGCTGCTAACCGGAAAAAGAGTCACCGCTCCGGAATTGGAAAAACTCAAAGTGATTAATAAGGCTTGTACTGATTCCGAAGAGACACTGAAGGAATCCATAGCGTTTGCGAAAACCCAGGTCAAAAACCGGGCTACCTTGGCTGAAATGAAAAGAAAATTGAACTTGCCGGTATTAAACGTAATGGAAAATGATAACCCCGGGTATTTTAAAGTTCAATTCAAAGGATAGATCCCACATCAAGATAGCTTCCTGATGACCTGCCCACCAAGCGCCTCCCGAAGTGCTTTCCGACGGAAATACTGCGCGGGCCGCCGGGATCTTTTGTGGCGACGTCCTCAGGGATCACTGATGGCAATGCATCCGCATGCATGGGCATTTTCAGCATTTGGGTTATTTCCATTTGATGTTTTTTTTAAGGAGGTCAAGTTCGCATACCCGCAGGGTCTTGCAATCGTCGTAGCGAATAATTCCTTCTTTCACCCATTGATCGATCAAAGCTTGGGTCTCGGTCAAATTCAACCCGCATTGAGTGGACAGCCAGGTCAAATCCACGCTTTCGCAGGCCTCCCTGGAAGTATCGACGATAGCGGATGCCAACAAAGAATTGTAAGCTTGCTCTTTGTGACATCCTTCAACCTGAACCCGAAGACGATTGGCCAGTATTTCGCATAGCCTGATGGCTATTTGGTTGTCTTTATTCAACTGCCTTAGCACTTGCGCCCGGGTCCACACCATGACATCAACCTCTTTGGAATGGCATACCACCGTTGCAGTTCGCACGGACCCATCCAGCAATGCCAGCTCACCAAACACCCGCCCCTGACCCAACAAGGGATTGCCTTTGCCACTGGCTTTGTTGGCGAGCCCTCCGGATACTAGCCCCCCTCCATTTTTCGAATGCGCCAAAACTTCCACAGAGCCACGCATGATTAAAAAGGCTTCGTTACCTGGGTTCCCCTCTTCAATGATGTTTTCTCCTTTTCGATAAATTCGCCTTTCATTGCTGTCTTGAAATAAAATATGAAAGGGGTCTTGGGAGAATTCCCTGAGCCCCGGCGGCAAGTCATTATAGTCGATATGAATGGGGACAATGGGCACGTTCAATTTTTCAGAAAAAAATTCCTTATCCACCGGATTGGCGCCGAACCGTTTAAGCAAGGGCAGGATATTCGGGTGCAGCGGGGCGATCACGTGTTGAACGCCCCTGTTTTTTGTTTCGCGGATCATCATTTTAAAAAGAGCGGTCAGCATTCCCCGGTGCCTGCGATAGTCTTTGGCGATGCAGAGCCAACCGATGCCGGCAAATTTACCGCTTTTCTTTTTCATCAAATGGCTGAAATCATAGTGTTCCAATGCCGGCATACCGAGCGGATTGTCGATGGTCACACGCATGGATCCTACGACCCTATCGGCAACCATTGCGACAAAATTGACGTTTTCACTGAGCGTATCGTAAAAGTCGAAAATGCGATCCGAAGAATGATCGAAGCGGTTTTCTTCTTCGACAAAAACCTGATATCTCAGTTTATAGACTTCATTTCTTTCTGCAGCGGTCTGCGCGGCTTTCAAACGTATTGGCATAATTACGTGTCCTTTTTAGGAATGCCCCTTTATACCGTTATGACACCATTATTTCGAAAGCTCTAAAAAAGCCATTCCACGGTTGCATAGGCTTGGTCATTAATGCGATAAAAACCTAACGGATGGGCATCGGTTCCATCAAAAAATTCAATACCGATCTCGAGCTTCAGATTCCGCCAGAAATTAGCGATACATTTTGGGTTGTACAGCGCCCCATCACCACTGAAATCGTAGTAATAGCGAAATTCCAGTTTTACATCGCCATTTGAAAATTCCTTGGAAATGGTACCGTTGACGATACTGCTGATCTCTTCGGCCAGAAGGATGGTCTCGTCAAAATCCTGAATATATATCTGGCCGAATTGAACGTTCACGTAGAAAGCCCCTGGACCATTATAATCAGCACCGACCCAATACTGCAGTACCGGTTTTTGAATCCGTTTCAATTGTTCTGTGGTGTAACTTAAGCTATCCGTGTAGGCCAGGTCACCGCGCAGACCAAAGGCAGAAACAGTAGTTTCAAATTCAAACCCATAAATACTTTGCCGCTGATAACTCATATGGATAGCCTGATCGGTGGCTTGTGCGAAACGGGCCAGGTCTTTGATGACATGCGAACTGAACTGCGGTTCAAACCCGATAGGGGTGGCCAAAGAGTCCAGAGAGGCGACATCTTCATGGGTGTATAAGTAGCTAAAAGCATAATCGAATTTACCGGCAATGCCGGCCATTTTTAGGCCGGCTTCACTTTCTTCGACGATATCCGACAGATCTTGCTCGTGGATGGCAAATGCGCCGATTTCATGTTGATAGTGATCATACAGGGCCCAGTCCGTTCCTTTAAGATCGTACCTGGATTTGATAAAAAATGGGATATACAGGGCCTGTATAGTAAACCGCCCTTTGTAAAATTCCAGGTTTGCCATGGGAATTTGCATTTTGCGATCTTCGCGACGGCCGCCAATACCATCTCGAAGATCTTCCGGGTTCACATTGTCAAGGGGGCTATAGCCATCCGCTTTTCCCCATCTGACGATCTGGTTCCCGACTTTTAGGTTAACGCCCTGTCCGGCAAAATTGACGTAGGCATCCAACAGTCGAAAATTGGAGTCATTTTTCCAATCAGTGTCCCTGCCATAGGTATAATGGTCCGCTTGCAGCGATATCTTTGCCTCGATGGAAGCGTAGGGGCGATATGTTGTGTCCAGTTGCAGCAGCAAATGATTTTGAAAAAGATCCTCGAATTCATTGTTGTCATGGGTATCAAGAGCAAATTTGTTCTTCACGCGACCACCGAGTTCTAACTTTTCAGCCGCTGTGGAATTTTCCCAGGGTGCTGCGGCCGATTCCTCCGGCCAGGGAGTATCCGCTTCTTGCTCGCTGTCTTGTCCACCCGCAAATTCATCCATTTCTGACTCAAAGGGATCGATTTCGCTGGCATCATCCCATGGTGAGTCATCGGATTTTTGGGTTGGAACTTTTTCTCCAGGGGTTTCCTCGGTGTTTTGCGCATGGACCGATTGTAGCCAGAACAAAAGGCAAAGAAGCGCCAAAACTATTTTCAATAACTTGTTGTTGCCGGAAACCCTGGTCATCCGTCCTCCTGTGAAGATGAGCGATTCATTTGCCATGCCGCATATACTCTTTAGAAAATATATGATCGGGGATACCCTTATTGTATTTCACCTGGGTGATTCGCAGGATGGTGCGGCTGCGTCGTTTTAAATCCTGCATCTCGCTATCCATGGCCGTCCAGATACCGTCTATTTTCTTTAGGTTTCGGTTCAGCATGCGTTTGACAAGATTGCCCCTGGAATCATAGAAATCAATTCTAAGCGCCATGTGAAGATCCTTGGCGATCCAACTCACGCGCTTGCCATACTGGGATGATTCTTTTTCTTTGGGGATGCTTTCAAGTACCCAGCACGAATACCCGCTATATGCTTCGACTTTCAGTATCCGGTGCGAGTCCAGGCTGACCTTTCGGCGCTCAAGATCCTCAAAGGTAAAATCCGTATTGACAAAGCGATTTTTTTTCTGCCTCGAAACCACCCGCCGCACACGTCTAAGAGCCGGCAAGTACAAAAACTGATCATTGTCGCTATCATGCACTTCCCAAGTTAAAAAAGTCGTGCCATCTATGGCGGACGGTGTGTAAAACCGGGTATAGCTTTTTGATAGAGTCCCATAATCCTTAACTGCCGTTATCAACGTCCGCAGCCGTTTGTGGCCTTTTTTGTCGATCAATAGCATTTTCAGCCTGGCGTAGGAATCTTTACCGTCATCGCGGTCGTATACCTTTTGCGCAACGGCATTTCCGTCCGTTGACCAGGCGCAAATGGGCATCGAAAACACAATAATTGTCCACAGTATGAATGCGCCCGCCAATCTCATGGTTTTGCCTTCTCAAAACAATTGTTTGCTTTTTGACACCGCTCTGATAATTATCGGTCAAATGACCCAATACTTTTGTCAATGGAAGATGTTAACAAACCATAGCCTATTTTCATTCAATCCCTTTAAATATCGTCACTCTTTCATAAACCTTTAGCAATGTTCGACCGCTACCATCGAAGCCGAATTTGCCAAAAATTTGAGTACGTTCGGTATGCCTATACGCATGGATTGATACGCAATCAATTATACGGTCGAATGCCTGAAGGCACTTACCTGATTTTGTATCTATCCAAAAGTTACCCAAAAAAAATGGCGGAAAAGGTATAAAATTTGCATGTCATTGCCGAATTAGGACACTGCTCAGAAGATTTAACAAGCGGTGAACTTGAGGAACGGATCGATTATGGGCTATCTTTTAACACCCCCGGCTTTTGCGACATTGGGGTCTATGTGAAGGCTACAATAAGAGTATATGGCTTGGCGCATTGAAATAGAACATTAACTATTTTTCTATACCCAAATGAATACGATGAAAAAAGTTGTGCAAAAACAGCATTCGATATTTTCCGGTGACATCAGTCAAA
The DNA here is from genome assembly GCA_013041835.1 of Desulfatitalea sp. Taxonomy (GTDB): domain Bacteria; phylum Desulfobacterota; class Desulfobacteria; order Desulfobacterales; family Desulfosarcinaceae; genus Desulfatitalea. The sequence continues at coordinate 17,419 of JABDRH010000506.1, forward strand.
AGCTTCAAGAGGCAGAACTCTATCTGAACCATAGGCTTTTTCAGGAATCCCGAGACATATATACGTCGCTATTGAAGGAATACCGCGGTCAAACTCAGGACACAATGACGAACGGCATAGCAAAAGGTTCTGATATCAACCCAAAGATCCAATTTCTAGAACACAAACTGAATCAGATCGACCAAATGGAGTCTGATTTCACCCATAAACGTAAACTCGTAAAAGGTCGTACGTCCTTTCAGCAGGGTATCGTCCTGCCGAATCTCGGGTTGCATGATGCGCCGGTCAATGAATTCGAGCAGGAGGAGGAAAGCTACGAGGAAACTGCTTTTTTAAATGAGGGCGATCATATCGTAGTTAATGATGCCGGTGCAAAAGATCAAAAGCCAAACAAAGCAGTCAGTGTCCTGAAAAACCTGTTGACTTTCAATATTTCGATTGTATGTGAACGGCCATGGCATTTTCTCACGGCCAGCGTTCTCATCGCTGTATTTTTCATGGCGTTTATCCCCGGGCTTAAATTGGAGAATAACGTGGATTTCTTTTTCGATATCGTGGATGATCCGAGTCGAAAAATTTACGATGAAATTCGCGAGGTATTTGGCAATGATGAATTTTTTGTCATCGCTTTTGAAAAAGAGGACATTTTCACTAAAAAAAACCTGACGCTTATAAGGAACATCACCGACGATCTGGAAGCTCTTGAAGCGGTTAGAGATATTACCAGTATCACCAACGTAAATGACACTATTGGAGAAAAAGATTATTTCGAAGTCAGACAGTTCATTGAAGATATTCCTGAAAGCCGCGAGGAGCTTGAAGCATTGAAACGCCGGGCGGTCGGCAAACCGATGTATGCGATGAATATCATATCGCCGGACGCCAGGACGGCAGCGATTGTTGTATCGACGCACCAACGCCCACAAGATCCAAATTATCGGCAAAACCTGCTGGCCAAAACAAAAGAGATCTTGAGTCAACACAATCATGGTGAAACCCAATTTTACCTCACAGGCTGGGCTTCCATAAATGTGAGCTTTATCGAATTTCAAAACCGTGACATAAAGATATTTGTCCCCCTTACCTATCTGCTGATCCCCCTTGTCGTTTTTTATTTTTTCCGGAACATTCGCTTGGTACTTCTGGCCATCGCAAATATCTCGGTGTGTCTGGGCGCCACCATGGGTATGTTTTCCCTTACCG
>JABDRH010000515.1 GCA_013041835.1 Desulfatitalea sp.
AATATCGAGATATTCTGTATTTTTGTAACGCAGCCGGGTGAGATGGATCGGCGCATGAAAATGTGAAGTTATTTTTGCGCGAGCCCTATGGGCGGTCCTTCAACGGTGTCGGCCGCATGAAATCCGACGATAGGGATAAACGATGTTGTTGAGAAAAACGGACCGTATGGACATGAACGATCATGACGACGCCCCTTTCACCGAACGGGTTCTGTTTGGCAAGCGTCCCTTTTGGATTGGGGCCTTTTTCCTGCTTACCGTTTTTTTCGGTTACCACATGCTCCAGCTCAAGCCCGAAGCCAGTTTCTTACGCATGATACCCACACGGCATCCCTATATTCAAAATTACATGACCTACCAGGACTACTTAAAAGGATTGGGAAATGTCGTTCGGATCTGCGTGGAGACCCGGCGGGGAGATATTTTTTCTTCTGACTATTTGCAAGCACTCAAGAAGATAAACGATGAGGTCTTTTTTATTTCCGGTGTTGATCGATCGGCGGTTAAATCCATATGGATGCCGGCAGTTCGCTGGATGGCGGTAAACGAGCAGGGCTTCACCGGCGGGCCGGTGATCCCGGACACATTCGACGGCAGTGATCAAGCTTGCCAACAGGTTCGCCTCAACGTGCTCAAGTCCGGACAAGTGGGCGCCCTGGTGGCAAACGACTTCAAGTCCAGCATCATCCTGGCGCCCCTGCACGACATCGATCCGCAGACCGGCGAGCCATTAAACTACCAGACGTTTTCCGAAAAACTGGAACGTGTTCGTGATCAGTACCAGAACGACGTCATTGCGATTCACATTACCGGATTTGCCAAAGTGGTGGGCGACCTGATCGAAGGGTCCACACGGGTGCTCTTGTTTTTCTTGATGGCCTTTGTCATCTTGCTGGTCCTGTTGTTGTTCAATTCCCGATGCGTGCGAAGCACCACCATGCGCGCGGTTTCCTCTGTCGTGGCCGTGGTATGGCAACTGGGCATCCTCAAGTTGTGCGGGTATGGACTGAACCCTTACTCCATGCTGGTGCCCTTTTTGATGTTCGCCCTGGGGGTGAGCCACGGCATCCAAATGTTTAATACCATGGCCCATGAAATGATGAACGGCGCCGGCAAACAAAAAGCGGCGCGCATGGCATACCGGCTCAACTACAAGCCGGGCCTTGCCGCGTTGATCACCGATTGTATCGGTTTTGCCACCTTGTTAATCATCCAGATCGGCGTGATTCAGGATATCGCCGTGGGCGCGAGTATCGGCGTGGCCGTCGTGGCATTTACCGACCTGATGTTTCTTCCCCTGCTCATGTCCTATTCGGGGATCAGTCAGCGCACGATCGAATTGGTCAGAAAAAGAGACGGTGGAACCGTCCACCCCGTTTGGAATGTGCTGTCAAAGTTCACCCAACGCCGATGGGCCGTCAGCGCCATTGGGGTTGCCCTCATCGGCCTGTCCTACGGCCTTTACCTGCGCCAGGATCTGAAAACCGGTGACTTGGACCCAGGGGCGCCGGAGCTTCGGCCCGCGTCCCGTTACAACATAGACAATGCGTATATGACGGCGCACTATTCAGCCTCCTCCGATATCTTCATCGTGATGCTGAAAACACCCCCCGCGGGCAACAGCGCCTATCCGGCGGTGGTGGCGACCGACTTGCTAAAATGGCGACTGGCGCAACTCGAAGGCGTGCAAAATGTTGTCACCCATGTGGACTACCTCAAGCAGTTCAACGCGGCTTTCATGGAAGGCAACCCAAAATGGATCGCCGTGCCGCGCAGCAAGACGGCCCTGGATACCATGGTACTGCGCATACCGGCCGATGTGGTCAATCCTGCCGGCGATCTGACGCCCATGCTCGTCTATCTGGACGATCACAAAGCACAAACGCTGGCGCGCGTCGTTCAAGCGGTGGAGGCGTTTGCCGATGACAACCAAACGGAAAACTACCGGTTTCTGCTGGCCGCGGGCAACGCGGGCATCGAGGCCGCCACGAATATCGAGGTGGAAAAGGCATTGGTCATGTTGACCGTTCTCGTCTATGCAGTGGTTTTCCTGGTGTGCGTGATCACTTACCGGGGAATCCGCGGCCCCCTGTGCGTGGTGATCCCGCTGATGTTGACAACGGTCCTGTGCGAGGCCCTCATGGCCAAAATGGGGATCGGCATCAAAGTGGCGACCCTGCCGGTTATCGCCGTGGGAGTGGGGATCGGCGTGGACTACGGCATCTACATCTTCAACAAGTTGATGTACTATCGAAAACAAGGTTATCAACTGACGCCCGCATTCTACCGGACCTTGAATACCACCGGCCGGGCGGTGACCTTTACCGGCATCACGCTTTCCATCGGCGTGGCCACATGGGCCTTTTCTCCCATTAAATTTCAAGGCGACATGGGTTTTTTGCTGACCTTCATGTTCTTGTGGAACATGGTCGGCGCCATGATCCTGCTGCCGGCGCTGGCCCATTTTCTGTTGAAGGATGAAAGGTAAGGAGGTGATGAATGCCAAGAATCTTTTATAAGGGAAAACTCTCTCCATTTTTAAAGGTTGGGGTGATTTCAAACAATGTCATTGCCTGGATGAACGGAAATGCCAGGGATACAGACGCCATGAGGAAAAAAATCCAACACGGGTATGAAGGTGCATACAGTGATCATGTGAAACACTATGATGATTTCGCATTCGATCACTACCATGAATTGGCTGAAAGCCTTTTGAACACTGTAGACTGTAAGGACAAGATCGTCTTGGATGTGGGAAGCGGCACGGGGATACTTGCGAATGTGCTTCTGGCAAGAGGCGCGAAAAAAGTTGTCTGCGTGGATTTTTCACAATACATGCTGGATCGGTCCAAGGCGAAACTCGAGAAGATGGGTTATCCTTCAGAGAAAATTGAATTCAAACAGGCGGATGCGGAAAATTTGCCCTTTGAAGACAATACATTCGATAGGGTTGTCTCCGGGATGATGCTAGGGTTGGCTGTCAATCAGGAAAAGGTCGTTGAGGAAATGCATCGCGTCCTTTCACCCGGCGGGCAAGTGGTGATATCGGCTCACGGGCCTGAATGGTATTATGAAATATCCGAAACCCTGAGCATGTGTTTGTTGAAAAACTATACGATGACCAATCTGGGTTCCAGCAGCGGCGTTGAATTCTGGCCCATCACGGAAAATATCTTTGAACGGATGCTGGATAAGAAAGGCTTTACCCAAACAACCATCAAAAACCAAAAGGGCCGGCTGAATTTCAATACGGGTGAGCAGGCATGGGACTTTGTCGCTGCCTGTTCATCCGCCTGGTTTCTCGGGGCGTTCAAGCCTGAAGAAAGAAAAGAGGTTGTCGGCAAGGTCAAACAGTATTTTATAGACAAACAGACCACCACAATCTCGTATGAAGCCTTGTTGGGATACGGGACAAAGGAAGCGTTATGAATTTTGAAGCAATAACAAAAGAGACGATCATGCGCAATCCACAAAAAAATATGGCGGAAAGAAGGTTGCCCAGTGAGATTCGTATTGACCCCCTTACCGGAAGAACCGCCCGGGTCTGCCATTTCATGGAATTGAAATGGAAAAAACCCGATTTCGATGCATGGGTGAAAGGGACGCAAAGCTGGTGTCCGTTCTGCCCGGACAAGGTAATGACGCTGACCCCCTGTTTTCCCGGGGACCTGGTTCCGGAAGGCAGACTGCAACGGGATGATATGGTTATTTTCCCGAATATCGCCCCCTACGATAGTATCAGCGCGGTGGCGACCTTCGGCGCGCGCCATTTTATCCCCATGACCGCTTTCACATCCGAACGAATCGCCGCTGCTTTAGACTTTGCCTTGGAATTTTTCCGGCGCGTGGCGCGTTCGAGTCATTCAGAATCCGTTTATCACATGATCCACTGGAATTACATGCCGCCGTCGGGAAGCACGGTCCTTCATCCCCACTTGCAGGTCTTTTCCTCATCAACCGCACCGAACCTCATGCGCCGGGAGTTGGTTGATTCCCGACGATATCAGGAAAAAAACGGAACCATCTTCTGGGATGATCTGGTGGCCGCGGAAAGGAAGGCCGATGATCGCTATCTGGCGAAAATCGGGCGGACCCACTTTTTGTCGGCCTACGCGCCCATGGGCGTGGTCGGTGACGTGCTTGCCGTTGTGGAGGATGTCCGCTGCACCCTGCAGCTCAGCGAAGACGATCTGATGGATATCGCTGCCGGCATCGTCTCCTTGCTTGGCGAATACGATAAAATGGGGCTATACAGTTTCAATATGGGCTTTTTCACAGGGACGCCGGCAGATGACCATTTCCGTTTCCACTTGCGCCTGTCGCCGAGAACCTTCTTCAGCCAGCAACTCGGGACACCGGATGTCGGCGCAATGCAGTATTTGCTCAATGAATCGGTATGCCTGGCCTATCCGGAAACAATCAACGCGTCGCTGAAAAAAGGGTTTACCCCAATGTAGCATAATTCGGAGGACGTGAGAGCCAAGGCGCCAAGGGTGAACCCTGCGAACCCTTGGTAACGCCGGATCTTGCGTCCTCCGGCGTTTGCAGCATTGGGGTTCATTCAACAATCCGCTTTTCCAGCAGCGCATTGATCTGCTCTTGCGTATAGCCCAGCTCCGCCATCACGTCGCGGGTGCCTTGCCCGCGAAATGCTTCCATCTCGCCGATATTGCCGGGTGTTCTCGTCAGGCGCGGCGCGGGAGCGGGCGTTGGGACCCCGTCTTTTGTGATGAAAACGCCGCGCGCTGCATTGTGCGGATGTGCCGGCGCCTCTTGCAAGTCCAACACCGGTTCGACGCAGGCATCGGAACCTTCAAAAATTTCAACCCACTCGTCGCGGCGCTTGGTCTTGAATGCCTGGCGAATCCTTTCGGTGATTTCCGGCCATTGTTTCAAATCGTCACGGGAAGGAATCGTATCCGCGCAGATGCCCAGTCTTGCCAGCAATTCATCATAAAATCTGGCCTCCACCGGTCCCACCGACAGATATTTCCCGTCTCTTGTCTCATAGCACTGATAGTAGGGACTTTTTGCCCCCAGGACCGTCAGCATGAGTCTCAGCAGACCTGGATTTTGTTTGGAAACCGCATAAAAGGGTGTGGACAGATTCGCGATGCCGTCCAGCATGGCATGGTCCACGACTTGGCCCTTGCCGGATTTTTCACGTTCCATCAGGGCAAGCACGACGCCCAGGGCACAAAACAGCCCCCCACCGGACAGGTCTCCCATGTAACTCAGGGGCGGCACCGGCTGGCCGCCATGGTTGGGAAGTATCGAAAGGGCACCGGACAAGGCCA
>JABDRH010000518.1 GCA_013041835.1 Desulfatitalea sp.
GCGAGCTATTTTGAGGATTTTGAGACCGAAGATCGGGCCAAGGTAGCCCGAAGCCGTGATGGATAAAGGGGCAACTTGTTAAATTGTGATTCCTTATGCGCCAATTTTTTTTGTCGAAGCCCTCACAGCCCTGCCTTGATCACCAAGTCGGTAATCGGCCCGCGTGACTTTTCGCCTTTGAGCACCAGGTGGGCATAGATGCGCTGGCCTTTGAACTTGTTGACGATCCAGTTCAGACCGTTGTTTTCGGCGTTGAGGTAGGGGTGGTCCACCTGGCGCGTGTCGCCCAGGCAGAAGCACTTGACACCTTCACCCATGCGAGAAAGCAGGGCGCGGCATTCGCTGCGGGCCATGTTCTGGATCTCGTCGATAATGACGACGGCATTTTCGATGTTCATGCCGCGGATGTAGTTCAATGGCAGCAGTTCAAGGCGCGCCGGGTTGAGCTGAGGCGGATTTTGCGCGGGATCGATGAAAATGCGATTGGCCGAGCGCATTTTGTGTAATTTGAGCAGCAGGTCGAGGATGTAGCGGGTGTAGGGGCCCATTTTGTCTTCCACCCCGCCGGGCAAATAGCCCATTTTTTGGCCGATCTCGATCATGGGTTTGACCACGTAGATTTTGTCGTGGCGCTTCTTTTCCAACATGAGGTACAAGGCCGTGGCCAGGGCCAGAAAGCTCTTGCCGTAGCCGGCCTCGCTTTGCATGGAGACGATTTGGATATGGGGGTCGGTCATCAGCTCGAAGGCCAGATTCTGGTAGACGTTGCGCGGCGTGATGTTCCAGATCTTATGCTGATAATCGATCATCTTTTCGCCGTTGTGGCCGAAGAAGATGGGTCTGCCCGTGTCGCTCCACATGAAGCAGTTGGCAAAGGCGTCGGCTTGTTCGCTCACGAATCCGGTGACATGCTCGGCTTCGGATTTAAAGGGTACCGAGCCCTTGTAGTTTTCGCTGAGGATGCCCTGCAAAGACGCCTGTAGCTGGAGAATCTGGTCGTTGGTCACCAGAATCGGCGTTGAGATACCGCTGGCGCGGATTTCCGAGAGGATATGGTTATCGACCTGTTGCTTGAGTGACGGCGCCACGTCGTCGGTTTGCAAGATCTGAAAATCGTCCGGGTTGTTGCTCAGGTGATGGATGACTTTGGAGACGATATGCCCCAGGCGGGGATCTTTTTTGAATTTATTTAATTCCAGGAGCACGTGCAGCGGGATGAAAATTTTGTTTTCGTTTCCATTGCGAAGCTTAAACAATGCATTGGGATCATCCAGCAGGACATTGGTGTCGATGACGTAATTTTTGCATTTGTTCATAGGCATCCTTTGGAATAGAAGGGGTTTGGTGCAATGGGCTCGGACGAACGGAAACACTTGCGGTGACAGCGTATGGATCGTTGCCGGGGAGGCGATATGCGGCCATGGGATCGGCAGGGCATGATCGGATTATACGGTGTCTGCCGACTCTGCGCAAGCCTGGGCTTTTCCGGCACAAGACTTCAGTGATGCCAAGGAAAAGGAATAGCAGCTCATTGAATGGGTGAATGGTGGTGATCACGGGTGATATCGCCTGCACGTTTGGCATGATATTTAGGGTGGCAATGTTAAAAAAGAATGAGACAATGACTATAAAACAATGAGGAGATTGTTTTCCGATGAGCGAAACCGAACACAAACTGATCCTTCGTGGATTGAGCGAAAAAGACTATCCCCAGATCAAAGACATCATGGACCGGGTGTATGCCGGAATGGGCGGCGCCTGGCATCCGGAGGCGTTCAATGCCCTTATCATCCATTTCGAAGAGGGTCAGATTTGTATTGAAGACAAGGGCCGGGTGGTGGCCGCCGCCCTGACCATACTGGTCAACAGCGATACGTTCGAGCGGCGGCATACGTATGACGATGTGATCAACGGCGGCAAAATGAGCAGCCATGATCCCGACGGTGATGCCCTTTACGGTGTGGATGTTTTCGTGGATCCGGACTATCGCGGGCTGCGTTTGGGACGCCGGCTCTACGACGCCCGCAAGGAACTGTGCGAAAAGTTAAACCTGAAAGGCATTCTTTTCGGCGGTCGTATTCCCGGATACGGCAAGCATGCCGCCGACATGACGCCCTCGGAATACATTCAAAAGGTCAAAGCCAAGGAGATCTATGATCAGGTGCTGACATTTCAGCTCTCCAATGATTTTCACATCAAAAAGATCTTGAAAAACTATATCCCTGAGGACATCCAATCGGAATCGTACGGCGTGCTCATGGAGTGGAGCAATATCTTCTATGAAAAGCGCCAGAAGCTGTTCGGCGGCCGCAAGGCCTACCCGCGCATCGGCGTGGTCCAATGGCAGATGCGTCCTTTTGGCGACATCAGCGATTTTTTACATCAGGCGGAGTTTTTCGTGGATGCCCTCACCGGGTACAACTCGGATCTGATTCTATTTCCCGAGCTGTTCAATGCGCCACTGCTGAAAAACTACGACCAGGCGAATCCGGCCGAGGCCATGCGCGCTTTGGCCCAATATACCGAAGAGATCCGCGCGGCTTTTGTCAACATGGCCATATCGTACAACACCAATATCATCGCCGGCAGCATGCCCATGGTGGATGAAAGGGGTTTTTTCAATGTGTCGTTCCTCTGCCGCCGGGACGGCACCTGGGACGCTCAATACAAGCTGCACATCACGCCTGATGAAGCCCAATACTGGGGGTTCGACGGCGGCGATGCCATCCGTATCTTCGATACCGACATCGGCCGAATCGGCATTCTCATCTGCTACGATGTGGAGTTCCCGGAGTTGGCCCGCCATTTGGCGGACAAGGGCATGACCCTGCTCTTCGTGCCCTTTTGGACCGACACGAAAAACGCCTACTTGCGGATCCGGCGCTGTGCTCAGGCCCGGGCCATCGAAAATGAGTGTTACGT
>JABDRH010000527.1 GCA_013041835.1 Desulfatitalea sp.
CTATCTGCTTGTGGCCGCCAAACATGCCGGGGTCGATCGAATTTACAAAGCCGGCAGCGCCTGGGCCATCGCCGCCCTGACCTATGGCACGCAGACCATTGACAAGGTGGACGTTATCGTTGGTCCGGGTAATATCTATGTTACCCTGGCCAAAAAATTAGTGATGGGTACGGTTCAAATCGATATGATCGCTGGTCCCAGCGAGGTGCTGGTCATGGCCGACGATCAGGCTGATCCTGATTATATCGCCGCTGACATGCTGGCCCAAGCCGAGCATGATGCGCGTGCGTCGGCCGTTCTGGTGACCGATTCGGAACGTCTGGCCGAAACGGTGAACGACGCTTTGGAACGGCAGGTCATTCAATTGCAGCGGCGGCAGGTGGCCGAGCAATCCTTGAAATCTTACGGTGCGATCTTCGTTGTACCGGATATGGATACGGCCATTGTGCTGGCCAATCGCATCGCGCCGGAGCACTTGGAGCTTCAGGTGGCGGACCCATTCGCGTATGTGGGACGGATCCGGCACGCCGGAGCTGTTTTCATGGGGCCTTACACGCCTGAACCGGTGGGCGATTACATGGCCGGTCCCAACCACGTGTTGCCCACGGCCGGCACCGCGCGTTTTTCATCGGCCCTGTCTGTGAACCATTTTTTAAAGCAAACCAGCCTCATTCACTATACGGAGGCGGCCTTTCGGCAAGAAGCCGAGGACATCTTGTGCCTGGCGCAAATCGAGGGGCTTACGGCGCATGCCCGGTCGGTGGGCATTCGATTAGAGAAATAAAGCGGCACTTTTCCATTCCAACGCATTTGACTCCCGCGACGCTGCATCAGTTCGATCCATTCACGCCATAGCCGAAAACGCAAGGTCATGAAACGCGACATGCCGCACGGGAAGGAGACGAAAATGCTTCCTTTGCAGTCCAATGAAAACTTTACCATTCTCATCGTGGATGATGATGAAACGATCCGCATGATGCTTAAGACCGGTCTGCAATTGGTGGGATTCCACTGCCATGCCGCCGAAGGTGCTCAACCGGCGCTGAAGGTGTTGGACAACCGGCAAGTGGATATCGTCGTGGCGGATATCCGTATGCCAGATGTTAATGGCATGGATCTGTTGCGCATCATCAAGGGAAAATACAGTGCCGATGTCATCATCATGACCGGCTATGTGGACGATTTCAACTATGAGGATATCGTCCAGCAGGGCGCCAGCGATTTTATTCAAAAGCCGGTGCGCATTGCCGAATTCGTTGCCCGAATTAAACGCGTGCTTTCGGAAAGAACCGCCAAAGCCGATCGTCTAAACGCTCTGACCGATTTAAAACTCAATTTGGACAAATTCCAGCGGGCCATGGAGGGTATTGTGAAAGCCATCAGCATGGCGGTTGAAATTCGAGATCCTTACACGGCCGGGCATCAGGAGCGCGTGGCCGAGCTGGCATGTGCGGCAGCGCGGGAGATGGGGTTGGCCGAGGACGATGTTTACGGCTTGCGTATGGCCAGCGTCATCCACGATCTGGGCAAGATTACCGTGCCGGCGGGCATCCTGGCCAAACCGGGCCGCCTGTCGCCCCTGGAGTATGAACTCATCAAGAACCATGTCCAGGCGGGCTACGATATTATGAAACAGATCGAATTTCCCTGGCCCTTGGCGAATATCATCCTACAGCACCATGAGCGTCTGGACGGCAGCGGTTATCCCCAAGGGCTCTTCGATGGGGATATCATGATGCAGGCGCGTATTCTCGCAGTCGCCGACGTGTTTGAAACCATTGCCTCCCACCGTCCTTATCGTCCTGCCTTGGGGCTGACCCGCGCCATAGACGAGCTCAAGCATCACAGCGGCACTTTGTATGATGCCCAGGTGGTGGCCGTATTCCTTAAGCTGGTGGATCAGGGCCGCTTCCCGGAGTTCGCCCGGCAACCATAAGAAAATATGGATTTTTTTTAACCCTTGTGGTAGCCTGAAGGGATCACACAATCATGATCATGGCAGATACAACCCTTCTCATTTTCAGATAAGGATGACATCGCGTTCATGGATGGGATATTTGCACATTCTAGAAAGTTACCGCCGCTTAGTGAATTCCAGCTTAAAAGTTATGCCGTCAATTTTTCACTGGACCGGCTCGTTCCGGGTGTGGACAACATCCGTCATGATGTGCTGATCAGTCCCACATTTGCCATCGCCAACCGCAAGATCGTCGGGCAATTGTTGACCCGACATGCCCGCTTGGAGCGAAGAGGTAAACAGGACCATCAGGTTGGGTGGAATAAAGAGGTGGAGAGCTACAAGCAGATGTTCTGCGAGGTCATGCGCGACGCCCTGAACCATGCCAAGGCCAGGCGTGAACCCCAAATCGAAAATTTGGCCCAGGCGGCGATGATCAAGATGCTGTTGGAAGAGATCGGCTCTCAATTTGACCACCTCGTGGGACGTCTGAAACGCACCGTGCGAAAATCGGACCTGGCGGTGCATAATGATTTGGAGGAAGCCCACAAGCTCAAGGATCGCCTGCAGCTTATCATGCAGGAGCGCGAAGTGATCACCAAACGGGTCGGCCAGGAGATCTGCGGTTTTTGGGACGAAGTGGAGCGTAACGACATCCGCATCATGCGTGAAGCAGTGTTTGGCAACCGATCTACTTTTTTTTCGGACGTTATGGCCACCTCGATATTGCACGTCCAAGATTCGGACAACGAGCACTTTGTTCTTGCCGAGTATGACGTGGCCATGGGACGGCGCATTGAAGATCCGGACAAATACGACAACCTTCTCTTCTTTCTGCGCTGGCTGATCAATCAGATTGACTTGGTGGACCCCTCCGTTGCGCCCATGCCTATCGATCAGCGGCTGGCCGTTACATTGAGCGACAATCAGGATGCGGAGAATAGCCAAAAAGCATATGTGCGAAAAATCGATGGGTGGCTCTCCTTTCCCGGCAACATGGACATCCTGTTGAACTGGCAGCGAACGAAATCGGACCTGCTGAGTCTTAAAAAACGAAAAGGCAGCGCAGAAGAGATCGCACGGCTGAAGCGCATGATAAGTCATCAAAAGGCCGTACTGCATTTTATCTATAAGGCGATGATAAAACGTGGGGTCATCGACCGTATTGCGGCCTCCTATGAAATGCAGCCCGAGTACCTGGAATACTGCCCTCCGCTGGTGCCCCAGCAGGTGATTCAGTATCTGATATTGCCGAAGGCGCGGCGGGTGATCAAAAGCCGTCTGCGGCGCCTGTCCAAAGTCTACGGTCGCTCTTTTCAACTCGCGTCGTTGAACAAGAAGGTTAAATTCATGGAGCAGATCACCACGGCCAAACGCAAGGCCCACCTGATTCGGTTCATGAATGCCTTTTCCCGATATCACCGGGACATCAGCAATATGGAGATTCTCAAAGAGGCGATGGAACGTGTTCACTTGGCCACGGAGGAGAAGGTGGCCACGCTCTCCCGGGAGAACAATACGCTTTATGAATTCTTGCTTCCCCACGAAAAGGAAGTGGCCAAGACTCCCATCATCAACCATGTGGTCATCAAGGCCGATGTGCGCGGCTCCACCGACATCACCCACCGCATGAATGATAGAGGACTGAATCCGGCTTCCTACTTTAGCCTCAATTTTTTCGACCCCATATCCGAGATTCTTTCCGAGTACGGCGCTTCTAAAATCTTCATCGAGGGCGACGCCATCATTCTGGCCATATTCGAACGAGAGAATACGCCCGTTGATTGGTATGCCGTGGCCCGGGCATGCGGTATCGCCATCAACATGCTGGTCATTATTCAACGCTACAATGAAAAGAGCCGCAAGCACCAATTACCCATTCTCGAATTGGGCATCGGCATCAGTTACCTCGACAAAGCCCCCACGTTTCTCTTTGACGGCAGCAATCGCATCATGATCTCTTCGGCGATCAATCACGCCGACCGCTTGTCGAGCTGCTCAAAGAAGGGACGCCGCTTGGTGGCTCAAAAGAAGAGCCCATTCCGGCTGCATGTGTTCCAAACACGCACGGATGAAGAGATGGCCACCACCGCGGACGATCTGTTCATGCGTGTTAATGTGAACGGCATCGAGCTCAATGCCGCCGGCTTCGACAAACTTTCCAAAGAGATCGACCTGCGCATGGTGCCGTCCGATTTCAAAGATATTCACGATCGCAAAACCACGCTGTACGTCGGCAAATTTCCCACCAAAAGCGGAAAATATCAACGTTTGGTCATTCGTGAATCCCTCATCCCGGTGGTCGAACCACAGAACTTGAATACCCTGCGCATCTCCTCGCGCAACTACTACGAAGTCTGCACCAATCCCAAGCTGTACCAGTGGGTGCGCCAAAATGAGCGGCTCAAGGCCACCGCATGATCCTTCACTGCGTTTTTGAAGGTGATTACAGATTTGATTAAAAAAGTTTCCGATTCATACCGGTACAGTCGTATTTTCCCTGCCGGGGGGCCTGCCATCCAGGGTTCGGTCAAATAGATCGACCTGCTCCTGGGGCAAAATCATATCCTTTATCGCATAAATTTGCATCCGGCAGGATTGCGCAAACAGTCGGTTCACCATCAACAGCGAGGCGATGTCCATTTCCTGGATTTGGTGATTGGCCACCGCACGCAGGGTGGATTTAATGAAGCGGTCGTCAGCTTCCTCGATCCTTTTGAAGGCGTCGAGCAAGTTGTGGCACTGTACTTCTCCGTCCCCCATTGCCAGAATGCGGCTGGTGTCGTGATAGGCTTCCACCAGGCGATTGCGGAACAGTTTGTACTGACCATTAAGGAAGTCATTGTCCGATCCGTCGAACTCATCCATGTTGTGCCGGACCCCTTTAAGGTTTTTAATGGCGTTCATCATATTTCGAGACGCATACAGCAATCTTTCCAGGTCTGTGGCTTCGGTTTTGTTGAGTTTTTGAAGCTGCACCTTGGCATAAAAAGTTATGATCTCGGCGTGTAATAGCTTAATGTTTTCATACAGCTCGTCTATCCCGATTTTTTTTCTGCGATAGGCCTCAAAGGGCAAATCGGTATTTAACACCAGTTTCTCGTCGATTCGCAGCAGCCTGATGTTGTAGCGTTGGCACGCTTGCAGCAAATGGCCGATTTCTTTTCTCAGCGCGGCAATTGCGGCATCGGTAATTTCCGGCGGGGTCTGGTCAAGATAGACGGTTAGTTTTATTTTTCGTTCCGGGAAAAGATCCATCAGCAGTCGTGAGAACAAACCAAGAAAAGGATAAAAAAGGACAACGCCTAAAATATTGAACGTCGAATGAAAAAGGGCCAGCCCTAAAAGAGGGCTGGTATTCAGATCCATCAAAAAGGCAATCCAGCGTACCAGCACCGGCAGACCTGCAAAGGCCACTGCGCCTGTAATAACATTGAACACCAAATGGCTTACGCTGACGCGCTTTTTGGCAGGTACACCGCCGATGGCGCCTAACAAAACAGTGATGGTGGTGCCGATATTGGCTCCGATCACCATGGCGGCACCCACTTCAAAGGTAATCATTCCGCTGTTCATGGCGGTCAGAACAATGGCGATGGTGGCCGCGCTGGCCTGCATCAACGCGGTAATAAAGGTGCCGATCAACAAATAAAACCATAGGCCGTAAGCGGGAAGCTGTTCCAAACTGAAAGTACGGGTGAAGCTCTCCACGCTGGACTTCATGAATTCCAGGCCAAGAAATAAGAAACCAAAGCCGATGACAAGCCTGGTCACCATAAAAAGTTTGGACGGCGGTTTGGAAAAAACAAGACCGATGGCACCCAGCCCGATAAACGGCAAGGCAAAAGCCTCAATTTTGAGTTTGAACCCGATTCCGGCAATAATCCAGGCCGTCAAGGTAGTACCGATGTTCGACCCCATGATAACGCCGATGGCGTTTTGCATGTTCATCACACCGGCGCCGACAAAAGCGAGCACCATGAGAGAGACCGCCGAACTGCTCTGCAGCAGGGCTGTAACCAATGCGCCGCTGCCGATGGACCGCAATTTGCCGTTGGTATAGGTCCTGATCATGCGCCGGAACGTCCGACCGGATAGTGCTTTTAACGAATCCTCGATCAAGTGCATCCCGAATAGAAATAAACCGAGACCGGCCAGCAACTTCCACAAATCGAAATCAAACGACATACCGCCACCCATGACATCGACAGAGTCGACTATTATAGACCTGAAATCTTCGGTAAAACCGCTGAAGCGAAACTTAGCACAAAAAAGAAGCCGCACATATCGGTCACCGTCGTCAGCAACGGGCTTGAGACCAGGGCCGGATCCAGCTTCAACTGTTTGAGCGCCAGCGGCAACATGCCACCCATGGAGACTGAAACAATGGTGTTGGCTGCCAAGGCGCCGCCGACCACAATGCCCAGCCAGGCATTGCCCTTCCACAAAAAGGCCACACTCCCCAGCAATAGTCCCAGCACCGTACCATTGATGACGCCGACCTTGGCTTCCTTGGCCAGCACCCAGAGCAGTTCACCAGGCCGCACCAGCCCTAGGGAAAGTTCCCGCATGGAAACGGCCGCGGCCTGGTTGCCCGAGCAGCCGCTCATATCGCTGACCATGGGCAAAAAGACCGCCAGGGTGATCGCGGCCGCCAGAGTGTCCTGGTACATGGCGATAACGCTGGCGGCGATGATATTGAGCACGATATTCATGCTCAACCAGGAAAGCCGCCGTCCACTGCGCAAATACAGCGGCATGGTGCGGAACTCGTCACCTCCGACAATGCCACTGATGCGCAGAAAGCTTTTGGTCTTGCGCTTGTTTACCGCCTCTTCAACCGCGCTGGGAAGCACTACCCCCACCAATCGCTGCCGAGCGTCCACCACGGGTACGCCCAAAAGATGGTGTTCTTCGAAAAAGTCTTCCAATTCCCTGAGAGATGATCCGTCAGACACACTCAGCGGTGATGGAATCATGATTTCGGAGAGTTTTTTTTCCCGGGCCGGAAAGAGCAGGTCATGCATCCGCAATACCCCGGCCAGCTTATGAAAATTGTCGACGACGTAGAAATATTGAACAAGATAATCGGCATAGGCTCCGCGGTTGGCTTGTAAATCTTCCAAAACATCTTGGATGGTATACTCCATATTGTAGAACAAAAATTCGGAAATCATGATGCCGCCGGCGCAGTCCGGTGCGTAAGCCAACAACTTGCGGGCTTCTTCGGCTTCTTCGTGGTCCATTTCAGCCAGGATGGCCAGGCTGGCGCCATCATCCATCTCTGCAAGGACATCCGCCTGATGATCGCTGGCCAGCGCTTCCATGATGGCAGCCGCCTCGGCCGAAGGCATATCCTCCACCAAGTCCGCTGCCTGTACTTCAGGGATATCTTCAATTATGTCGGCGGCGGCTTCAGGCCCCAAGATGCTCAGCAGCATCTGTTGTTGCCGGGCCGAAAGCCGGGAGATGGTCCTGGCAGTCTCCGACGGGCTGAGGGTATTGATGAAATCAGTGGCCGCAACCGTGTTTTGCTGTAAAATTAAATCACCTAGTGTCTCCCAAGGAGAAGTTTCTTCGCTCATGGATACATTCCATTTTTTTTGATGGACATGGTTATGTGAAAATCTTACCCGGTCGCCCCAAGGGAATCCGTCCAGCTAAGACCCATCTATACTAAGTCACTTTTTGATTCCGTGGCAAGTCGCAACGTAGGGAGAGGGGGAATTTTTAAAATATTTGATTTGACAGCTATGGACGTTTGTAAGAATTGAGATTGGCTGTAGCAAGGCACCATTCAAAGCAATGAACTAAAGGTGAACCCCAATGTTGCATAAATAAAGATGGCCGAAAGGAAATAAACAGTTGCAGGTATTGAAATTACAGAATCAAGACACTGCTTGGAGGATTTAACAAACAGTGAACTTGAGGATCGATCGATTTTTGGCCATCTTTTTTTTACCCTCCGGCTTTCGCAGCATTCGGGTATAATCAAAGAAATTGCATGTTCAGAGCGAAAAAAATCTGCCATTCCGGAAAACCGGGGCCGTCGTCCATAGCCGAAAATTGCGGCTCCATGAACACATTGAATACCGTTTTGCCTTTTTTGATGACCTGACCGATGCCCAAGCCGAGCGGCACACTGTGGCCGTCGTTTTCAAAGTTGTATACCCAAATCGGGGCGGAGCGAAGGTAGGTGCCTCCTCCGAGCTGGTAAAAGAGAAAGGGCTGAAGGGCGCCCATGTTGACATCGTCGCGGCCATCCTCACCGGCGAAACTGGCCTGCCAAGTCAGCAGATAACCATATTGAAACTTGGGGTTTCTGGCGTCAAAGAGGACTTGGGCGAAACCCGCGGACCACTTTTCACTGCCCAGCGCTTCATCCGTAGCCGTCGGCGCGGTAAGCTGAGGCCCGATACCAACGCTGAGTGCCGGGTTGGGCATGTCGAAAAGATAGGCGGCGAAAATATTAAAATCGCCGAGACCTGTTTCGTGACTCGCATTGGGCGGTGTGGGAAAAGTATTCACCGGCAGCGACGCACGCATCAGCCAATTGGCGTTGGCAATGGAAAAGGGTTGCGCATACCGCAGCCAGAACTGGTTGGCATTTTCGTCGGACTCCGTCAGTTCGCCAATATAGTAATTTTGCAGGTTGAACGCCACCATGTTGGCCAGTGGGTTGTTGGCCTGTGCTGCAGCATCGGTTGCGTGCTGCTGTTCACCGCCTTGGGATGCTGATTGGCCCATCGCGATACCGGAAAAGATAAATGTAATGAACACAGCAATAAAAACAGAAGTAGGTTTAAGGGTCATGGTCGTTCTCCAAATAACGTGTTAGAACCATCATGCGAAAGCAAGCCGATCAATGCATATCATGAAACATTGCAAGCGGCAAGGTGATGCACTAAGATACAAATCATGAATCAATTGTCAATTAAAAATGGGCTCGCATATGCAATGCCTGGATTCCATAACGCATGTTCGTCAATAGATTTAATTTGACAGCTAACAAGCTTTGGGCTAAAAAAACCCTGGTTGGCGTTATGACGTATTCGTCATAACGCCAACCAGGGTGCTCAGGCCACGGATATTTGGGCAATCAGGGTGATCCGCAATGAAACTGTTTCCACCTGGAAAAACTGAATCAAAAGCAAATGTCCTTGCGCCTGCAAGAGCCATCACCATATCATCGTACACATACGATGACTATTTGGATCTTATCAAATCGTTCCACGGTCATATTGCTCCCGGCCTGATAATGGGCGGCATCATGGTGGATATCGCCTTAAAAAAAATTCCGCCCGATATTCTGTTTGATGCCATCTGCGAAACGCACAATTGTTTGCCGGATGCAGTACAACTGCTCACGCCATGCACCATTGGAAATGGCTGGTTGACCCTATTGCCTATCGGCCGCTTTGCACTCACTTTTTATGATAAATACAACGGGCACGGTGTTCGAGTTTATGTGAGTCCCAAAGCCGTGGCGCGATGGGACGCCATCAATTCCTGGTTTTTTAAGCTGAAACCCAAAAAAGACCAGGATACCGATCGCTTAATGGATGAAATCAGGTTGGCGGGGCCGGATCTTTATCAGGATGAAAAAATACGCATCAAGCCGGACTATTTGAAAAAGAGAAGTATGGGAACAATCGCCGTTTGCCCCATCTGCTCGGAAGCGTATCCGGCAAAACATGGTAGAATATGCAGTGCGTGTCAAGGAAACGTCCCTTATCTGAGTCAGCCAAAAGCAGACGCAGGGGATGTATTTGCATATGCTGAATGCATCCCCAAAATAGCCGTTGCCGAAAGCAAGGGGGCAACGGCGCTGCATGACATGACCCAAATTAAACCCGGCCGGCAAAAAGGACCGGCCATCCGGCAAGGCCAAACCATTACGGCCGGAGATATTTGCCGACTGCAGCAAATGGGTCGGCAGCATGTTTTCATTCAAGACCATCAGCGCATCTCCGAGGACAATCTTCATGAAAATGATGTGGCCAAAGCTTTTGCTGCAGTCATGGCCGGAGATGGCGTTGCCTACACAAGCGAACCTTCAGAAGGGAAAATCGATTTTGTCGCCGAAAGAAGCGGCCTTCTCCTGATTGACAAGGCCCGGCTCGAAGCTTTCAATTTGGTGCCGGGCGTGATGTGCGCTACTCGGAAGAACTATTCCATCGTTAAGAGAAATAGAAAATTGGGTGGCACCAGAGCAATTCCCTTGTATTTACCGAAGAATGAATTTTTAAAGGCCATGGATGTGCTTGACGGTTCCCCCCTTTTAAGGGTGCTTGCCTTGAGAAAAGCGAAAATCGGTTTATTGGTGACAGGGACCGAGGTCTTTCAGGGATTGGTCGAAGATCAGTTCATTCCCATCATCTCCAGGAAAGTGACAAAATTAGGGTGCCAAATTGTAAGGTCTCTTATCGTGCCGGATGACCGTGAAGCCATTCATGAAAGCGTTCTTGATGTCATCGATTCGGGTGCGGATTTGATCGTCACTACCGCCGGGCTTTCCGTCGATCCGGATGATGTGACGCGGTTAGGATTAATCGATGCCGGAGCCACCGATCTTTTATATGGCATGCCGGTATTGCCTGGGGCGATGACGCTGCTGGCCAACATCGGTAAAATCCAAATTGTCGGTGTTCCGGCATGTGCGCTTTACTATCAAACGACAAGTTTGGATTTACTCCTACCCAGGCTTTTAGCAGGGCTTCATATTACCCGTCAGGATTTGGCACGCTTCGGCAATGGCGCATTTTGTTGGGGGTGTAAACAATGTACTTTCCCAAAATGTGCTTTCGGAAAAGACTAAACCCCCAATGTGCGACGTTGGGGGTTATGTACCATTTTTTTAAATAGAGGAGCACGAGATGTCGGAAAATCAAATCTTCATCAACGGAAACCCATTCTTTTTCAAAGAAGGGCAAACCATCCTTGAGGTAGCCAGTGAGCAGCGTATTGATATACCGACATTATGTTTTTTAAAAGACGCCATTCCCACCGGTGCCTGCAGGATATGTGTCGTTGAAGTGAAAGGGGCCAGAAATCTCGTGCCGGCCTGCTCAACGCCTGCTACCCGCAACATGGACGTGTCAACCGAATCGCCGCGGGTAATCGAATCCAGGAGATTGACGCTTGAACTGCTGCTGGCGTCCGGCAACCATAATTGCGCCATTGGATCCTCGGACGAAAAAGATTGGACGGCTTTTCAACTCGGCGCGCAAGCGCACGATGATCATGAACAGCTCTGCCCAGCGTGGGGTGATTGCCGGTTGCAGGACCTTGCCTATCGTTATCAAGTCAAGGGGGGGCAGTTCGATAGGGTTGAATGCAAGCATCCCACCGAAACCGTAAACCCGTTGATCATGCGTGATTTTTCAAGATGTATCCTTTGCGGCCGGTGCGTTCAGGCGTGTAACGAGATCCAGGTCAACCAGGCCATAAGCTTTGGGTATAGGGGGGTGGATACTAAAATTGTCGCTGGTGGCGACCGGGCTTTGGTCAATTCAGCGTGCGTTTTTTGCGGTGAATGCGTGCAGGCCTGCCCGGTAGGTGCTTTGGTTGAAAAAAAATCAAGATTTGCAGCACGCCCCTGGGAAACCCGGAAAATACGGACAACCTGCCCCTACTGTGGTGTCGGTTGCCAGTTGTGGTTGCATGTGAAAGATGAAAAAATTGTTAAAGTCACGGGGGTGGAAAACGGCGCGCCCAACCAGGGACGGCTTTGTGTCAAAGGACGCTTCGGATTCGATTTCATCTATTCGGAAGAACGGCTGAAAACGCCTTTGATCCGGGAGAACGGGCGTTTTCGTGAAGCCGGATGGGATGAAGCCCTGGATTTGGTATCCGATACCTTCAAGGCCATTATCGCCAAGCATGGTTCGGATGCGGTTGCCGGTGTCAGTTGCGCCCGCAGCATCAACGAAGACTCCTACCAAATGCAAAAACTCTTCCGGGCGGTGTTTAAAACAAACAATATCGACCATTGCGCCCGTACTTGACATGCCCCAACCGTCGCCGGGCTGGCGGCATCATTCGGATCAGGCGCTATGACCAATTCTTTCAATGAATTTGCAAAAGCAAAAATGTTTTTTGTTATCGGATCAAACATGACTGAAGCGCATCCCGTGGCAGCCACGTTTGTAAAAAATGCGGTGCGCAACGGCGCGAAATTAATCGTGGCCGATCCACGCAAACATCGGCTCGTGGATTTTGCCGATCTGCATTTGCCCCTTTACGTCGGGAGCGATATCGCGTTGTTAAATGGTATCATGCATGTGCTGATCAAAGAAGACCTGTATGACCATCAATTCGTAGAATCGTGCACTGTCGGCTTTGAAGCATTGAAAGAGACGGTCATGGCCTATGCGCCGGAACGGGCATGTGAGATTTGCGGGATTTGCCCCGATGCCATTCGGGAAGTCGCCAGGCTTTTGGCATCCGTTAAACCGGTCATGGTATGTTATACGTTAGGCATTACCGAGCATACCTGCGGCAAAAACAATGTCATGTCCATTGCCAATCTTCAGATGTTGCTGGGCAACATGGGCGTTGAGTACGGCGGAGTCAATCCGCTAAGAGGCCAAAATAACGTTCAGGGAGCCTGCGACATGGGGGCGCTGCCCAATGTGTTTAACGGCTACCAAGCAGTGACGGACGCCGATGCTCGCCAAAAATTTGAACGTGCATGGAATACCACGGCGCTTCCCGATAAAAACGGCCTGATGATTCCGCAAATGATGGAACATCTTGTCACCGGAAAAGTAAAAGGCTTTTACATTTTCGGAGAAAACCTGGCCAACACGGAACCCGACATCAAAAAGGTCGAGCATGAACTCAAAACCGCTGAATTTTTGGTATGTCAGGATATCTTTCCAAACGAAACCACGCGTTTTGCCCATGTCATCCTGCCTGCCGCGGCATGGAGTGAAAACGACGGCACATTTACCAACAGCGAACGCCGCGTCAATCGGGTGCGAACCGCAAGCCCTGCTCCGGGCGTGGCCAAACCCAACTGGTGGATCTTCAAACAGATCGCTGAAAGATGGGGCCATGACTGGCCGTCGAACAGCGCCCGGGAAATATGGGACAATGAAATTTCGGTATTAAGTCCAAGCCTTGCCGGTATCAACTATGATCGGATAGCCGATGATGGTTTGCAGTGGCCTTGCCCGACAACGGACCATCCGGGTACCTGTTTTTTGCATCAGAATGGAGAATTTACTTGTGGATTGGGTCAGTTCAATCCCGTGGAGTGGACACCACCGGCCGAAGTGCCCGACAAAGATTATCCTTATGTGTTATCCACCGGCAGAAGACTTTACCACTATCATACCCGTACCCAGACGGGGCGTTGTGAAGGTCTGAATGATCTTCTGAGCGAGGAGACCGCTGATATTTCAATGGCAGATGCAGAAGCGATGCAAATTTCCGATCAGGAAATGATCACGGTGAAGTCACGTCGCGGTTCGGTTCAGGTTAGAGCGCGTATTACGGAAGAGGTGCCATCCGGCATGGTATGGATGGCGTTTCATTTTCGTGAAGGAAACGCCAACTGGCTGACCCATCCCGCTTTTGACCCGGATACCTTAACGGCGGAGTACAAAGCCTGTGCCGTTGCCATCGAAAAAATGAGCCCCAATGCTGGATAAAAAAAAGGGCCGAAAGAAAAGAATTGATAAGGGTGCTTCTTTTGGGGGTGCTGAAACACCATCGGCAAAGGGTCCGTTGCTGAGCCGCTCAAAAGTCTGGATTCAAGACGAACACGGCAACGTAGTTTTCGGCTCCGGACGGCTAAAAATATTAAAAGCCATCAAGGAAAAGGGGTCGATCAATGCGGCGGCAAAAGAGCTCGGCATCGGATACCGGGCGGTATGGGCCAGAATCGACGCCACGGAGAAACGTTTGGGCAAAAAACTATTGCAGAAACAAAGTGGCGGCACGGCCGGTGGCGGGTCGCAATTGACACCACTGGCGGAGACGCTGATCGAAAAATTTGGTGAAATTCAAAACCGCATTGAAGCTGCAACCGATGTGTTGATGAAAAAGGAGTTGGGCGTTCAGCTCGACGTCGGTAACCCGTGTCGTGCAAACTATACGCATGACGTTTGGAATAATGAAATCTGATTACACCTGCTTTTGATGGATACATATCGAAATTAACGTTTGTAATGACGGCATGATTCGCATCCCGGAAGGTGCAGCGCCAGACTTCAAGAACAAGTCCTTCGGCATCAGTGCAGTTGTTGAGATTCCCGAAAACGGGGCTGAAGGTGTATTGATGACGTTAGGAGGCCGTTTTGCAGGCCTTGGTCTATACCTGCTTAAAGGGCGGCCCGTTTTTCATTACAACCTTTGCGGCGTAGAGCGTTACACGGTAGCAGGAAAAGAAAAACTGCCACCGGGCAAACATGCCGTCGCGGTGGATTTTAACTATGATGGCGGAGGCGTCGGCAAGGGCGGGAAGGCGACATTGACGGTTGATGGAAAGGATGTTGCAAGCAAAAAACTGCCGCAAACGATCGCCTTTCGAATGTCTCTTGACGAAACCCTGGATATTGGAGAGGATACCGGCACGCCAGTAAGCGAAGATTATAAAGTGCCGTTCCATTTCACCGGAAAACTGGAAAAAGTGAATATCAAGATTGCCGAGGGAAAACTGACTGAAAAGCAGCTTCGACAATACCGTGAAGGTCTGCTGAAAAGTGTGTTGAAATAAAAAAAAGTAAGTCATACGCTGTTTTCCCAATTCTATTATGAATCAAAACAGGCCGGACACGACATGCCGTGTTCGGCCTGTTTTAGATGGGATATGCCAGTAGCACGGGTGTTCAATGTGCGTCGCATGTAAGACCGCATATTTTGAAGATAGAACTTTAAGGTTTAATCGGTCATCGGCGGACAGGGCATTTGGCGCAATGCTTCCCGTGCCTGCTTGATCGCCGCTTCGTGGCGGGCAGGGATATTGGCATCCCATTTTCGTATCATTTTATCGCCCTTCACATCAGATACAGAATCGTGCAATCCGTCGCCGACAGCCGAGCCTGTGTCTTTGACGGTGTTCAAGGCGGCGGCCATCGTTCCCTCGGTGGTTCCCACAAACCCGTCTTCGACCTTATCCTTGTCCAATGTCACCAGGCCGGCGCTGGTCTTAAGAATGCTCTTGCCGAGATTGGCGGTCATCTTCCATGCGCCGGAACCGAACTCTTTGGCCGTGTCGATGCTGCTCTCGGCAATGTCCACGCCGGCATGCAGCGCTCCTTTGCTCAGATTGAAAACGCCGCCGGACAGGCGGCCCAGCGCTCCGGCCATAATCGGTCCAAGCTTTATCTCTGGATCATCCAGCGGACCGTGTACTTTTATTCCTTCATAATTGATGCCGCGGTCAGACAATGCAGCGGCTGTGAGATGAATCGCCCGCCGGTTCAATGCCAATTGCAAATCGGCATCAAAGCCTGAAGCGCCCAGGGAGGTGCGCGTGGCCGGGGGCACAAGACCCCCTAACGTGTCCAGCTTAAGGCCGGTCAGGCGGATTTGGGTATTGACCAGCGGCATTCCGCCACCCAACGAACCCATACTGGAAAAACTATCAAAATAGGCGGTAGGCAGATGACCGGGCTGGTTCAATTCAAAGGAAAGTTCGGCCGATCCGGGGGGGGCATCCGACTTTTTTTCGAAAAGGCGCAATTGTTTGACCGCCAGCGCCATGTTGGTCAGCGTGAGGATCAACGGAGTCTTCTCCATGGCTGCATTGTAATAGCGCATGGCGCCCATTTCCATCTCGATGGTCTCGAAACGAATGGCTGGCAGATCAGCTCGCGTTTGAGAATGCGGCGCCGTTTGTTCTTCCAACGGCGCTGCGTTGTCTTCGCTTTTTGGTTCATCATTGCCAAACAACGCCAGTTTCAATTGCTTCAGGTTGGAGATACCGTCGTCAGGCACAATCCATGTCGCGCTCGGCGCCTTGACAAGTACCTGGTGGATGACCATTTCAGGCGCCGTCAGGTCCAGCTTGCCCGCTGAAACGGCCAGGTGTGCAACGGCGGCCAGAGTTGCTTTTTCAAAGCCTGCCGGTTGATCCACCGCCACACCTTGAAGGTCCAATTGGAAATCGTCCAGGGAGATGGCGCGCTTTTTGATGTCACCTATCTTCAGGCCGGCGAGGTCGATATTCAGTTCGTTAAATCCCGCCCGCCACGGCGTAGGCGTTGAATCGATATGATTCAGGACTTGAAGAGCAATGGCGTCGAGCCGAACCGCTTCGAATGTCAGCGTCGGAAAAGCTGATGTGGCATGGGCCGTGTTCTTTTTCGATCCTTGCGCATCAGCATCATTGTCCTGGTTTGTATCTGCATCACCGGACACCCACAGCGAGGCGATGCGCTGCAGGTTGACATCGCCTTTTTCGTTCTTCTCTATGGATGCGGTCAATTGATTCAGGATTACCCTGTTCACAGGAAAATTGGAAGCGCCAAGATCGATTCCGGGTGTTGTCAACACGATGTTCTTCACCGTTAGCATGGGATGCCGGCTGAATCCGGGCGGCTGGTCTACTTTAAAATCCTTAAATACGATCCGGCATTTTCCTGTCGCGATATCGCGTTTCAGCAGATCTTTAAGTTGCAGGTTGTCCATCGCCATATCGACGCCAAAACCAGCCGCCCACTGTTCGCCGGCCATTTGATCGATCAGGCGGACAGACAAATCTTCGATGCGAAGCGTGTTGACGTGAATGGCGGGAAGGGATGAGTCTCCTTGCGCCTTGGTTCCATTACCTGCTTGCCTTTTCGCGGATGCCTTATCCGGGCGCGTGAGATTCAACACGCTCAACCGTCCGGATGGGTCGCGCACCACCACCAGGGAAAGACCGGTCAGGTGAAGCTGTTCAACGACAATCTCATCGCTGAGAAAAGATCCCGGTTCAACATCCAGGACCGCCGTTTTTAAAGACAGGACAGGATGTTTTCCAAAACCTTCGGGTGGCCGGACCGTCAGGCCGTCAAGTGCGACCCGCCCCGATTTCAATTGGATGTCGATGGCGTCAAGGGTGCCCCCTTTTGCCAGAAACCGTTCGAGCGAACGATTGATGAAATGGTGCACAATGGTATCGATATTGGCCGCCACCACTGTCAGGCCGATCACGGTGATCAGCAAAACACCAATGGTGATTTTCCACCATCGGCCGCGTGATCCGGTGGCTTTCCCGTTGATAGGTCGCACAAGAATTGAATCAGAGAGTCCCAATATGAGCTATCCCGCCTTAACGCTGCCTGGTGCGCTTTTTTATCCCGTCATTCCGATCCGCCCTGACGTCATGCGCTCTTGCAAGGATAAAGCGCAGTGTAATCCCTGGCGGGAGCGGCAACATGTTCGGTTTCAAAATTAAGAAACACTGTCCGCCCAGCAATTTTTTTGTGACCAACCACATTTAGACAACGCCTTTCCTTTATTTCATGCTTTGCGGGTGGCGCCGGCCCGCTCATTTTCTTTCGCATGTGGATTAACCACCAACACCGGGACTTTGGCAGTCTTGATGACACGTTCGGCCACCGAACCGAACAGCACCCGGTCGAGCCCTTTGCGCCCGTGGGTGCCCATGATGACCATATCGGTTTGGTTTTCAACGATATGGGTGAGGATCGCTTCAGGCGGGTCGCCCAACACAACTTCTGCCCGGGTGCGGGGCAGGGCGGAAAAATGGGTTCGGGTGAACTCCTCCATTTTCTTTCGGGCGCCTTCCACCAGTTCAGTCTCGAAGACCGATATGGAGGGGGGCGCCACATAAATATCGGTGAAATAGTGAAACATGCGTACGACGAAAAGGATATGGACCTGAGCATCGAACTTATTCGCCATGGTCAACACATAGGGTACCAGTTTGTCGGAACTTTCGGTCAAGTCCACCGGGAAAAGGATACGTTGAATGGTTTGCATATCATCCTCCTTATTTTTTGAAAAGACTGGGACCACGGCGCGTCGGAACCGTCGGGACGTACTGGCCAGCACAGACGCAATTGCCGGTACAATCAGGCAGGGGGTGACTATCAGTCGAGGCCGGACGTTTTTCCGGACGCTCCCATGGATTAAAGAAACAATCAAACAATAGCATCCTGACCCCTTGCGGGAAAGTGAAAATACCGATAGAAGCGATGAGATCATCGAAAGGGCATTGAATCTTGAACGACAGTTTTATAAACCCGTGGAACGGAGACGACTTTCAGCATGCATTACGAAGGAAACATCATTCGGC
The DNA here is from genome assembly GCA_013041835.1 of Desulfatitalea sp. Lineage (GTDB taxonomy): Bacteria > Desulfobacterota > Desulfobacteria > Desulfobacterales > Desulfosarcinaceae > Desulfatitalea. The sequence goes on from JABDRH010000527.1 coordinate 18,213, forward strand.
CACCCAGTGAAGCCGACGCCATCCTGTTGCAGGTGACCGTGGGGTGTTCCCACAACAAGTGCACCTTTTGCGGCACCTACCGTGGCGAGCGGTTTAAGATTAAATCGGACGACATTATCATGCAGGACATCGCCTTTGCGGCCGAGTATTGCAAGCGGCAACGGCGTGTCTTCCTGTGTGATGGAGATGCCTTGATCATTCCCCAGAAGCGGCTGCTGAAGCTGCTTCAGGAAATCAAGACGCATTTGCCCTGGGTGACACGGGTCGGCGCCTATGCCAACACGAAAAGCCTTGACATGAAAAGCGATAGTGAGTTGAAGATCCTGCGCGACCACGGTCTTGGCATCCTATACATGGGACTGGAGAGCGGCGATGATGAGACCCTGCGGGCCATAAACAAGGGGGCCGATGCCCAGCGCATGATCGCCATCGGGCGTAAAGCCAAGGCATCCGGTTTTAAACTTTCCATCACCGTCATTCTGGGTATCGCCGGTCGCCAGCGCTCACAGGTGCACGCCGAGGCCACGGGCCGGGTGCTTACCGCCATCGATCCCGACTATGTGGGCGCGCTGAGCCTGATGTTGGTGCCCAACACCCCCTTGTACCGGGACTATCGGGAAGGACGCTTTCAGCTTATCGAAGCGGATGAGATGCTGCGGGAACTGCGCACCCTCTTCGCCAACACCCATCTGACGCAAGGGTTGTTTCATGCCAACCACGCCTCCAACTACCTGCCCATCCGGGCCCGCCTGCCCAAGGACCGGGAGTCGGTGCTGGCTTTGATTGACGAGGCGTTGGCCGGCAAAGTGGCCCTGAAACCCGAGTGGCAGCGGGGGCTTTAGGGCCTTCGGCATAAAAGAATTGTGCTCGACGATGGCGAGATTCGGTTCATTGACAAGGCGCATGCTGTGTTGCATATCGCAGATCTGCGATTCTTGTCTGCGACACAGCAGATGACCCAAAGATCAGGCAAGATGGCGCTATTATTTGTTGCTTGCATCCTAAAACAGCCTCGATGGTCTCGTAAACAGTCGAAATTCTCTGATGCAGACGCTTTAACATCCTGTAATTATTGAAAAGCAAAATGTAAAATGACTTCAAACAAGGCTTTTTACTGCTTTATCCGTCTTGATCCGCACATTTTAATTTGATATCAGGGTGTCGATATCGAACGCGTGTGGGGCCAACCGATCAGGGCGCCGGTGGAGAACACTCAATGCCATGGCGGCCGGACGGTTTCACTCACTTGTGACCGGAACGTCAAGCGCTCATACTTTTTCCAGATGTGCGTTATGGGTGATCCGGTCCGTCGTTCAAAACGGTTTGGCAAAACCATTTCATCAGTTCTTTTAAAGGAGGAAACATGAAAAACAAGTATGTAAGACTCTCAACAATTGGTTTGGCGGCCTTGTTGATCCTTGCAGCGGGCATTTGCCCGGCAGGCGCTTTCGAGGCCAAGGTGTCCGGACAGGTCAACCATCTGTTCATGTACGCCGACGACGGTACGGAAGAAAATTTCCTTATCGGTGACAATGACAACTCCTCTACCCGTTTCCGTTTCACTGGCGAAGAGAATTTCGGCATGGTAAAAGCCGGGTTTACGATGGAAATGGAAATGGAAAGCAACACTTCCAGTTCGATGACCATCGACCAGCAGGATGATGGCGCAACGACTTCGCTAAAGGAGCGTATTCTGGAAGGCTATTTTAACACGCCCTACGGCAAGATCTCCATCGGACAAGGGGACGGCGCCGCCAACGGCACTTCTGAAGTGGATCTATCCGGAACGACGGTCATCAACTATTCGGATACTCTTGCCACTGCTGGAAGCTTCAGTTTCAGGACCAGCGGCGGCGGCACCGGACCCACAGTTAGCGAGACCCGTAACAATTTTGATGGTCTCAGCCGCAATGACCGCATTCGCTACGATTCCCCCACGATTGCCGGTTTCTTTTTGTCCACCAGCATGACCAATGGTGAGGCCTGGGAGATTGC
>JABDRH010000531.1 GCA_013041835.1 Desulfatitalea sp.
GAATTGATTTGCACCTACGATCCGGCCACCAAGGGCGGTGACGCTCCGGACAAAAGAAAGGTAAAAGCCACGCTCCACTGGGTTTCGGCGGAGCAGGCCGTGAATGCGCGAGTGAGGCTCTATGATCGGCTTTTTGTGAAAGCCGACCCGGATGAAAGGCAGGAGGGCAAAACTTTCAAGGATTTCATCAATCCTGCTTCTCTGGAAGTCCTCGACGGCTGCAAGCTGGAACCTTCCTTGGCCGTGGCCGCACCGGAGGCGATCTTTCAATTCGAACGGTTGGGATACTTTTGCGCGGACAGCAAGGATTCTTCTCCGGCGGATTTAGTCTTTAATCGAACGGTGACCCTTCGGGATAGCTGGGCGAAGATTGCGAAGAAGTAAAAACCATGACCCTGTGGACCTTTCTTGCTCAAATCGTCATGCTCCTTGGCGGGGCATTTGTGCTCGGCGCTGTGGCCCAACGCCTGCGCCAAAGTCCGATCATCGGCTATTTGTTGGCCGGCACCATTATCGGACCGTTGCTATTCAACCCGGAAGCCATCAACCAGACGGCTGAATTGGGGGTCTCACTGCTGCTTTTTTCCATCGGCCTGGAATTTTCCTTTGGCCGATTAAAAAGCATGGGCCGCATGGCTTTCGGTGGCGGTACGATCCAGGTCGTCGCCACCCTGGCCTTGACGGCACTGGCCTTAACCGCTTTTGCCGGGCTTTCCCAAGCCATCGTCATAGGTGCCATGGCGGCCCTGAGTTCAACCGCCGTGGTGATGCGCGTTCTGGTGGACCGGGCCGAGATTGATTCGGTGCGCGGCCGAAGCTGCCTGGCCATCCTTTTGCTTCAGGATGTCGCCATCGTTCCGTTGGTCATTACGGTCAGCCTGATGACCCCTAGCACCGCAGACATTTCCATCGGTCTGCACATCGCCAAAATCGCCGCCGCCGCGGTTGGCTTGGCCGTCGTGCTTTACCTGCTGCTTTACTGGTTGGCGCCGGCGCTGCTTTCCACCCCAGGCGTCTTTGCCAACCGAGAACTCAGCGTGCTGCTGGCCATTTCCGTGGGAATCGGCGCTACCCTGGCCGCCCATGCGTTGCATATCTCACCTGCTTTAGGCGCCTTTGTGGCCGGCATGCTGCTGGGCGAATCACCCTTTGCCGCCCAAATTCAATCCGATATCGGGTCGTTGCGCATCGTCATGGTCACGCTTTTTTTTGCTTCGGTCGGCATGCTGGCCAAGCCGCTCTTTTTTTTGACCCACGCCCATTGGGTGATGGCTGCGGCCGGGGCTATCTTTGTTGCCAAATCGCTCATGGTGTTCCTGGTGACACGTCTTTTCGGCCTGGACAACCGTCACGCGCTGGCGACCGGTATTAGCTTGGCCCAAGTGGGCGAGTTTGCGTTCGTGTTGGCGGCTTCGGCGGACCAAGGCAAACTTTTCAGTGCCGAGACTTTTGATTTGATGATCTCCACCACCATTATATTGATGTTCGCGGCTCCTTATATGGTTTCTCAAGCATTCCCGCTGGCCGATAAGATACTGCGACATCCTGCAAAGCTCGATGAAACCCCTGCTTCAGCGAATCAGGAGGCCAACACGGTTTTAGTGGTGGGATTCGGCCCGGCCGGCCGTCAGGTGGTGCAACATTTGCAGGAGCATAAACTCGAGTTGTCCGTTCTCGACGTGAATCCGCTCAGCCGTAAGGATGCCCAGCAATCGGGGCTCACTTTTCACCTGGGCGATGCGGCCAACGAAGATATTTTAATCCACGCCGGATTGCCCAAAAGCTGTATGGCGGTGGTTACCATCCCCGACCCGCCGACCGCGGAAAGGATTGTGGCGGCTGTTCGCCGCTTGCGCCCACATCTGCCCATTGCCGTGCGCTGCCGCTACAACCGCCACTACCAGCGGCTGGTCCAGGCCGGTGCGGATATTATCGTGGATGAAGAGACACGCATCGGTCATTTGCTTGCCAATGAAATCATACGCTTTATGCGGGATACTTCGGGTCAGAACCTGGCCTGCCGTCTGGCCGGTCGGATGCAGGGGCCCGGCGGTGAATCCGAGCAGCTAAGCGAAGACCGACATTAGCACTTGCCTGCGTGCGTTGTGGATCGGAGGAGTTGACCATGAAATATATCGGCGCCCATGTATCGACCGCCGGCGGTGTGGACAACGCGCCCCTGAATGCCCATGCCATCGGCGCCACCGCTTTTGCCCTGTTTACAAAGAACCAGCGCCAATGGCACGCCAAGCCGCTGGATCCGGAGCGGATCGAAAAGTTCAAACACAACTGCGAGGCCTCGGGCTATCGTGCCGACCATATCCTGCCCCACGACAGCTACTTGATCAATCTGGGGCACCCCGAGGCTGAAGGCCTTGCCAAATCACGTATGGCGTTTTTAGACGAATGTCGACGCTGCGAGCTTTTGGGATTGAAATATCTAAATTTTCATCCGGGAAGCCATTTGGGCAAGATATCCGAATCGCAATGCCTGGATCGCATCGCCGAATCCGTTAACAAAACCTTGGATCAGACCGCAACCCTCATTGCCGTCATCGAAAACACAGCCGGTCAAGGCACCAATGTCGGCTACCACTTCGAACACCTGGCGCAGATCATCGACCAGGTGCAGGACAAATCACGGGTAGGGGTATGCCTGGACACCTGTCATGCCTATGCCGCCGGATTTGACCTTGGCACCGAGGCGGGATACGCCGAAACCATGGCGCAATTCGATCGCATCGTAGGCATATCCTACCTGAAAGGCATGCACTTGAACGACGCCAAGAAAGCCCATGGCAGCCATGTCGACCGGCACCACAGCATCGGCAAGGGTACATTGGGGCTCGATCCTTTCCGATGGATCATGAAAGACCCGCGGCTGGATGATATCCCATTGATCCTCGAAAC
>JABDRH010000536.1 GCA_013041835.1 Desulfatitalea sp.
ATTACTTCAACCCTAATTCTGGCGTACCGCAAAAGAGCAGCACCCATATCAATTCGTGGACCTTGATGGCAAAAGCAGCAGACCTGGTCTATGACCCCGAGGTGGAGCCGGCGATAGGAATGCCAGCTTCGATTATAAAGCTTTTATTTGGCAGGACCATGGAATCGCAAAGAGAAAACTTGAAAGACTACTTTTATTCACTTGATTAATCAATTGCTTTTTCCCCATACTACAAGATGTGGCAGCCATGATAAGCACAGGAAAGAAATAGACTACAGGTGAGGAGCTCCGCTATCTCGATTGCGAGGTAGTGGAAAGCCTTCTTGAGACTCCCTAAGACCACAATGAAGTGATGCTAATACCGGTAAGAAAATGGAAGATGGCGAAGAAAAAGATTCGTACGATTTTCTCCCTTGACGACCATGCCATTGGGAACCGAGGCTTTGCCCCGCACCCAGGCAATGGGTACTTTTGCCGACCGGGCAACTACAGCAGACCTGATGGAAAGGATTTTACCGGCCACATGCCGATTGACCCGGTTGCCCAAAGTGATATGGATGGCGCCCTCGCGGATCGTCACGGCGGTAACGTAATTACCGACAATGATTTCCGGGACAGGTAAACCGATGGCGGCATTGTCTGCCGGCAGACGGCCGTGCGCTTTGTAAAAATTTTCGATTTCCTCCTCGGCCATCCTGGACAGGGTCAAGGCCTCTTGAACTTGGGCTCTGATCACTCGATCCTGAAAAGAAGGCACGGCCATGGTGGCCAAAACACTTATTATCGCTATGACGATCATCAATTCAATGAGCGTAAATCCTGATTCATTTCGGACGTTCATTTGCCATCCCTTTTCATTTCACCAAATCGCCGGCCGTGGTTATCCCACGGCGCCGGCCATTAAAAAAATCGGAAGATACATGGCAATCACCATTGCACCGACGATGTTGGCCACGACAATAAATGCCGATATTTCAACGACACGGTAAGCTTTGGTCAAATTGGCGTCAAAGCCTTTGCGGGTGTATTCTGAAAAACGAAGAAAAGTGGCGGCCAATGCCTCCGGTGTGTCCACAAAATCCATGACGGCCAGCACTGATTCCGGGTAAATCGTTGTTTTTTTTCAACGCCTCTTTCAAGCCGGACAGATCGTTGACGTCCATGGCGACGCTGCACAATCGGGGGGCATATGCCGATGAAGGTACAGATTGAGCAGCAAGCCGGCATGATTCTGAAATGGAAAAATCGAATTTTAGCAATGCGGCCAAAAGGTGAGAGAAATGGATTGCCATGGCATCCTTGATAACTTTTCGCAGTGGCGGCATCAGCCATAAAAACAACCTTTGACTTGAAGGATATGTGCTAAAGGTCACCATCGCGGCAATCACGATCAATATGAATAAAATGCCATAGGTACGCACCCAGTGGCTCATATGCATGACGGCCATTGTCGGCTCCGGCAGTCTTCCACCAAAATCGGTGAAGACTTCTTCAAATACAGGAATGACGAAGATAAGCAGTATCGCCACGACGATGATCATAATGGAAAATACAGTCAACGGGTACATCAGCGCTGATCGAAGGCAAGCGGCATACCGCCCGGCAGTCTCCCGGATATCGGCGAGTTCATTGAGCACACTTGTCAAATCTTCCGGCTTTTCCAGTTTCAGGCTGATGCCTGGAATAATTTCTCCCATCAATGGATCAACCGAGTTTTCAACCTGGCGTATCGCGTGGGGATCGTCCCTCAATTTTTGGCAATAGCGTCGAATCGCACGTGATTCATTCCGTTGTGCCAGAACCGGTATCGCCTGGGCAAGCGACATGCCGTTGGCGCTCAGCATGGCCAACTGACGCAACAACAACGCATGTTCCTCGGGATTTAACTTCCTTTTAAAGGGACTCATCATCGCTCACCGCAATTGGGGGTGGATGAATTGGTCAGCAACATTGGTATGATCCGGGCCTGAAATCAACCAGGGTGTATCATCGATCGGCCGGCCTGCAAACCACACCACAGGTCCCAACGGATCTGCTTTGGGCACGGCCGGACGAAGGGAGACAATGCCGCCTTCAAAAGGCGTCGTCAGGCGCACCACCAGGGTTCCTTCACTGATGGCGGCATTTTGGGCATCAGGGATGTCTGAAAACCACAACTCGCCCGCCGTTCGCCAAAAAGGATCTTGAATTTCCGAGACATCATCCGGCCATTGCCCGGTTAACGCATAGTGAACGGCCATTTGCGTTTTCGCCCCAAATTCCAAGGCGCTGAACATCTTTGCCGACACAAAGGCTGTACGACGATATCCGTTGAAAAGGGTCAGCCCTATGCTCGCCAGGGCGGCAATTATCAAGCAACAAAACAATAGTTCAATCCGAGAACATACTTGCCACGAATTGCTTCCGGCTCCGGGAACCCCATGGCCTTGTTGTCCTGCGGCAATGCGCCCACCGTGTCATAGTAAGCGCTGACGTCTTGACGCATGGCGCCGCCCAATTGGTAGCCTTCACTGAGAAAGGCGCGCGTTCTGTATGCAGAGAATTGTGGCATGGCAATCGCAGCCAGTATACCGATAATGCTGACAACCACCATCAGCTCAATCAGCGTAAACCCCGATTGTGTCTTCATGGCTTCGGCACCTTTATGATCCGGGTTTTTACTTGACTACCAAAGAGAAAAAGGCCTCCAGACCATACAGACTGGTTGCCCCTTTCAAAATCGAGAGTCTTTCGCTTACTGACTTGATATGTGATTTTTCACTAATTCAGTCTAATACCATTCGCTAAGTTGTCCCGAGTTAGTATTCACACTAAATAGAGCCGGTCTTTGTGTCAAGACTTTTTATGCATAACTCAAAATAAAATAAATGTCTTCGAGGTCGCCGGGGGGCAATGACGAAAAATCGCCGCTCGCCGTGGCATCCCTTCTTATCCTGACGGTGAACGTTCCGGTTGCGGGCGCACTTGCGCCAAATACATCGGGTTTGTGGTGCACGTTGTTCAGGCTTGCATCTTTGGTCAACGTGCAGTCAATGTCCGACTGCTCCGGAATGCCGACGCGGGCCATGTAATTGCCTGCATGTTTTCCCGAGACGACCATTCCCATGCCGGTCAGCTCAATATCGCGCCAACGGGCCAGGAACGGGTAGTGTTCTTGGGTCAATGTGCAGGTGAATATCTGTTCGGAGCCCGGCGGCGTCGGTCTTAGGAAATCATTCCATTCTGCCGGGAAACATTGTTTGAGCCCGACCAGAAGCATGCCGCCGCCGGAAAGCACGTCGTCCAACTCGACCTTGGCGGCGGCGCCGAGCGCCTCCCCGCCTTCCTGGGCGGTATAGTTGATGTGAACAATGACATCGGTCAAGGTGGCATAATCAAACGGGTTGTGTTCCCGCGGCATTGAAAGCGTCCACGAACTGATGGCGCCCGCGCCTTCAAAGGGCAGAAACCGGTCGTCATCGAATGAAAAGGTGAACAGGCCGTTATCGTATTGCCCATGGCTGGTGGCGATGGCCTCGCCCGCGCCCTGCGCCGCGAGAAAGCGGGGGTCGTTTTCATCCTCTTTTGCGTAGCCCGAACCTACCACGCTGTTGATTCTCACTTGGCTTGAATTTAATGCCAGGCGGCAATTGATGTTGGTGAACGGGTCCGCCTTGCACAGTACGCTTAGGGAGACGGATTTGATTCTGCGGCGATAATGGCTCGGATGGTCGAGATTGTACATCCACTCCTCAAGTTCCAGGGTGCACTGTCCGGTCATGGCCAGCGATAGCAATTTGTCGGGCGCAAGGCGGGCAAGGGAAGCGTGTTTGGTCAGTTCCAGTTCGCGCCGGTGCTGATCCAGGTAGGCCGCCTCCATTCTGCGAATATCGTAAATCAGGCGGTCCGCGGAAAGAAGCCCTTTCTTGAGACTATCCCAGTAGCCGAATTGAATGAAGGTTGAATCCTTCAACCCCAGTTCACGGCGGTAGCTCTTCTCGGCGCGTTTGGCCATGTCATAGGCAAGCTGGTAGGCCTGAAAGTAGACGGTTGAAATCTGGGTGATCATCCACTGGTAGAGTTGGCTGTTCGTGTACTTGTCCCGTAGGTATTCGTATTCTCCCTGCCGTAGCTCCAGTTCCTTTTCATAATTCTCCAGTTCGGTTTCGGCAATCTGCTTCAGGATTTCCTTGCCGAGTTTCTGATTGTCCAGGCTTGCGATGGTCTTTTCTTCCTCGGAAACCTTTGCGGCCCGTTCAACCTTGGTGCGTTCCCCGGCGGCCTCGCTCTTTAAGGAATCCTGCCGCCATTTGCACAGTTCCGCGGCTGCATCAAAGGCTTTGCCGGCATACTCAAATCCCTTTCTTACGTTGGAACCGCCGCCGCGCACCGTGGCTTCCGGCGTGCCGCCAGCTCCGTTCGCGCCGGCGCTGCCATCGGGAATGGCGGATGCAATCATGGCGCCGACCTTGGAAACCTTGCTCAGCACCTTGAACACGTCGGCCGCCGTGGACCAGTCACCGGCTTTTTCCTCGGCATCCAACGGCTCATCCAAACTTTTGATCTGATCGATGCGTACCTGGCAGACTTCCTTACCGCGTTCAAGCGCGAGAATCGCGTAGGAGATCTCTTCGATCTTCAGCTTCTTTATGCTCCGGATCGTCTCAAGGATCGTTACCTCGTTCGAGGCGCGCAGCACGGCCAGATCTTCCGCGTCATTTCTCTCAAGCGCGTGCAGCAGGAGTTCCCCCAGGCTTTTGACATCGCGGCAGAACTCGACGGCCTTGTCCGCAAGAATCTGAAACCGGTAGGGCTGGGCCGGCGCGTTCAGATCATTTAAAACCGAGGCCAGGTCAAGACCGGCGGCGGCGGCCTTGACCAACAGGGCCGGATCGATGGGCGGCTCAAAAAGCGGCAGTTGCCGCTTGAGTCCTTCGATATTCAACCCGTGCCGAATCTTAAACAACCGGTCGCTCACCGTGTCCCAGTAGCCGAGCAGCTTATCATTATGCGGCAGTCCAAAGTAGGATATCTCAAGGTCGGGCGCCGCTTCGTCGGTAAGCATGCCGGGTTCTGTATATTCAATCGGCAATCCAAGCGTGTTTTCGAGGCTGACCTCCACCTTGGCATTTCCAAAAGTATCCAGCTCGCTTTCGCTCGCAAGCTCGTTAAAGGTCTTTTCTTCGCGGCTGATCGCAGGCACCATGGTCGGCTTGGGCCCAAGGAGTTCATGCGCCAGCACATACAACAGTGTCGCCTCATTGATGGATTCCATGGTATCGCGCCTGAACAGTTGATCCCCCCAGGCAATCAGATTGTCGATATACTTCATGACCACGGTCCGCTGATACGCCACTGTCCGGTATTCGGCGATCAGGTGCGGTTTGAAGGGGTGATTCTTCCATTCGACCAACTGCTCCTTGAACGCATCGATGTTTTCAATAATATTGAGTATCCGTTGCTTGCGATAGTCGGCATCGCTCGTTTCGTAAAACGGTTTGGTGATCCAGAAACGTTGCGGGGTCGGAAGCATCTGCGTGTTGGTGGGATCAAAAATATAGTGGAACCACTGCATGGCTTCTTCAAAGCGCTGGTTGCGGCTCAGGCGGCAGGCAATCATGAGCGGTGCATGAAAAAAAAGTTCCCAGTTGTAGATGGAATAGGCGCCGCCGCGGGAAAAATCGAGATGCTCCTTTTTCACGGCATCAAAATCGACGCTCCCGGCAGGGTCGTACAAGGCGGAAAAGTTGTAGGCCGGCCCTTGGGCAAACGCCTGGGGATTGACCTGCAGGTTGCGCCGATAGAGCCCCTGCACGCTGTCCCGGTTGATCTCCTGCTGAAACACCTCGGAAAACGGATGGTAAAAGGGCAGCGCCTTGTAAATCCCGGGGTCCGTGCCGAACAGATAACTCAATACGTAAGTCAGCCAGTTGTCCTCCTTTTTTTGGATAAAAAAGAATGAATATTGCCGGTCCTGGTAAAAGAGGGGTCTGATCCGGTTGTTGACCGGGGTAAGCCCCTGCTGGCAAAGAACGGCCTCAAATGGACTTTTGGCCTTGTTGAGCAGTGTCTTTGTCCCTTTGTCCGGACCGAACACATTGAACTTGCCGGTATTGACATCGCGGTCCAGGTTGTTGGACAGGCGGGTGTCGCGATAATGCATGCCGGAAGGCAGCGCGAGTTGTTCGGAGATGATGTTCAGCAGGGATATATC
>JABDRH010000544.1 GCA_013041835.1 Desulfatitalea sp.
GGCCACGATTGTGCAGGGACGGCTTGAATATTTGCCGCCCCGCCGAGCCCACTGCAATGTTAATCAATTAGTGCCGGAAAGGCCAAACGGGTAGAAAAAAACCAATGTCCAAAAAGAAAATGAAACCCGCGTCCGCCATGCGAATCTGGTTGCCGTTGCTTCTGATGGCGTTTGCCGCAAGTGCGGCACCCCATGCGCTGGCCGTGCAAGACGTCGAAACACCGCGGATTCTGGTGCTGCCGTTTCAAGTCATTTCACAAACCGATGCCTCCTACCTGAGCACTCAGATCGCGCAAGTTGTCGCCCAACGTTTAAGCCGTCAAGGCGCGCAGGCATTCACGGCAAAACCGGAAGATCTTGATGCTGCGAAGCGTATTTCCGAGAGCTCACCCGAGCAGATCATTGCCTTTGCCCAAAAGTCTTATGACGCCGCATTCGCCGTTTGGGGCGATTTTACGCTGACCGACGGCGATTTCAGCCTCGACGTGCGCCTAATGGAAATCGCCGGTGCATCTCCACAACGTTTTTCAGCCAAAGGAAGCGGCATCGAGAACCTGGTTACGGTTGCCAACGACGTGGCCGATCAGATTGGGAAAACCCTCTTCAAGCATGAATTGGTTGCGCACGTCGAGGTAAAGGGCAATCAACGCATCGAAGCGGATGCCATCTTGCGTGTCGTGAAAACCAAGAGCGGCAGCGCCTACAACCCATCCGCCCTGACCGAAGATCTGCGGGCCATCTACGCCATGGGCTATTTCGACGACCTGAGGGTCGAGGCCCAAGCCGATCCTGACGGCAGGCGCGTCACGTTCCATGTTCAGGAGAAACCGACGATTCGCCATATCCGGATTCGCGGCAACAGCAAAGTCAAGGAAGAGGATATTAACGACAATCTGACTCTGAATACCGGCGCCATTTTAAACATTTATAAAATCCGCAGCAACATGGATCAAATAGAAACACTTTATAAAGAGAAGAACTACCACAAGGTCAAGGTCGACTATGAAATCAAACCTCTGGAAAACAATCAAGCCGACTTGGATTTTATCATCGAGGAGGGACCGAAACTCTATGTAACCCGGATCCGTTTTGAGGGCAATCATGCCTTTGAGGAGAAAAAACTAAAAAAGATGCTGGATGTCAATGAAAAAGGATTCTTCTCCTGGCTCACCTCTTCCGGCGATCTCGACCGGGCCGCGCTGGAACAGGACATGGCAAAACTGAACGCCTTTTACAGCAATCAGGGGTATATGAACGCACGGGTGGGAGACCCCATTGTGCAAATTGGGGATGAGGGCATTCAGATTACATTTAAAATCGAGGAGGGACAGCGCTTCAAAATAGGCCGAACAGATATCGAAGGCGACTTGATATTCCCCAAAGACGACCTGCTTTCCAAACTGAAAATTATAGAGGAGACCTATTTCAACCGGGAAGTGATCCGCAATGATATCCTCGCTCTCAACGACAGATATGCCGACCAGGGATACGCCTACTCGGATATTTCACCGCGCATCGTGCCGCACGAAGACGATTTGACGGTCGACATCATTTATGTGGCGCGCAAGGGGCCACAGGTGTATTTCGAAAAAATCATCATTCAAGGCAACACCAATACTCGCGACAAGGTCATCCGGCGTGAATTGCATGTCCGTGAGCAGGGCCTGTTCAGCAATAGTGCGCTTAAACGCAGCATTCGCAACCTGTACCGTCTGGAATATTTTGAAGATGTCAAGGTGGACACTTTAAAGGGCGGCAAAGAAGACAAGATGGTGCTCAAGATCGACGTGACCGAGAAATCAACGAACAGCTTTACCTTCGGCGCCGGTTACAGCTCCGCGGAAGATGTCTTTTTCACCGGTTCCATATCCCAGCGCAACTTGTTTGGACGCGGCCAAATTCTCAATTTCGAAGGTTCCATAGGCGGCAGTACCACCGTCTTCTCGTTGAAATTCACAGAGCCTCATTTTCTCGACACCCAATGGCGAACCTACATAGAGGCATACAATCTGGAAAGAACTTACAGCAACAACGGCTATGAGCGAAAAAGCACGGGCGGCGGCCTGGGATTGGGCCATCCCGTGTGGGACTATACCTATTTCAACTGGGGCTATAATTTGGATCAGAGCGATGTCATCGTTACAGAGCGAGCGCTTATCTCCGAATCCGTCAGGGAATTGGAGGGCACCAACCTGACCAGCAGCGTCAATCTCAGCCTCAGCTATGACTCGCGAAACCGTGGGTTTAACGCCACGGAGGGATCGAAGCACACCGCCTATTTCGAATACGCCGGATTGGGCGGAAACATTGGCTTCAACAAGTATATCGGTCAGACCATGTGGTACTACCCCCTCTACAAATCCCTGGTCGGCTTTGTAAATGCCAAGGCCGGCTATGTTCATCCCAATGACGACGGCAAGTTGCTGCCGGATTACGAAAAATTCTACCTGGGTGGCATCAATTCTCTTCGCGGCTTCGGTTATCAGGGGGTCGATTTGACGGAAATGAAAGCCATTTTCAATGAAAACGGCGATACCGTTACAATACCGGTCAAGGTCGGTGGTAATAAAATGGTTCAATTTAACCTCGAACTTAATTTTCCTTTGGTATCCCAAGCGGGTCTATTCGGGGTAGTGTTCTACGATACGGGAAATGTCTATGCGGACCGTATTGACTTGAGCGATCTGCGCGAAAGCGCCGGTGCGGGAATTCGGTGGATGTCGCCGTTTGCCCCTATCCGGCTTGAATATGGTCACATATTGGATCGTCGTGAGGGGGAATCATCGGGACGGTGGGAATTCAGCATGGGCGGATCGTTTTAGCCAACCGGAAACAGTGGCTGCATCAGTCATGGCAAGCATCTTCGGGCTCGCGCATAAAAGAAGTGCACCATCTTGCTCGATCCTTTGCCGGTCTGCAAGGCGAAATCCAGTGCATTTATTTTACGCCAATGCCCTTGCAAGGATGTTCTGACAGAAAACTACTTGCAAAGCAGCGCCTGTTTGTTAGAAATATGTGAACTTCGGGCCGTTTGCCCGTTAAAATGGTTTTGATTAACCGTATAGCCCCCTGGAGGTGATATGCAATTACGAAAAACAACCATGATCATAACGATGGGCGTTGCCCTGTTGGCCATTTCAACCCCGAGCGCTTACTGCGCGGATGTTGCCAAGATCGGTACCGTCAGTTTTCAAAGGATTTTTAAAAATTCGGAAGCCGGCAAAACTGTCAAGGAAAAGATCAATTCCGAGGGTCAGCGCATGGAACAAGATCTTCAGCAAAAAGGTGAAGAGATCAAGGCCTTGAAAAATCAGATTCAGCAAGGGGCCGAGGTGATGAGCAAAGAGGCCAGCGATGAAAAAAAGTGGGAATTTGACCGTAAGATGTCCGATGTTCAGAGGTTAAAGAAAAAATACGATCAAAAAATCCAGGAGCTGCAAATGAAATTGGTTAACGAGGTGCGCGAGGGCGTCCTTGAGGTGATCAAAGACTACGGCAAAAAGGAAGGGTATCTGTTGATCATCGAAGATATCAGTGTGGTTTATGCACCGGAAAACCTGGATATTACCGATACGATCATCAAGCTGTACAACGAGGCATACACCAGCCAAGGCAAGAAAAACTAAGGCCCCAAGGGATAGCGCCCATGACACTGACGCTGCGACAGATTGCGCAGATGGTGAACGGTACACTGGTAGGGAATCCGGAATGTACCATCGAGGGGGTCGGCCCCATTGAGTCGGCCGGTGAAAAACACATCACCTTTGCCGAAAAAAAGTCAGCCCTGAAAGAACTGGACCAGGTGAAGGCCGCAGCCATCATCGTTCCGCCAGGCGTAAGGGCCGAAGGCCGGCATGTGATACAGACCACGGCCCCCCGACTGGCGTTCACGAAAATCATGGCCCATTTCCATCCACCACGCCATCCGCGACCCGGAATTGATGCGACGGCCGTCATGGGTGCGGATTGCCATTTGGGCAGCGGGGTGTCCATCGGCGCGAATGCCGTCATCGGAAATCGGGTCACTCTGGATGATGGTTGTATCATCCATCCCTTGGTGGTCATCGGGGATGATGTATCTATCGGCGCAGGCAGCATCATCCATCCCCATGTCGCGGTGCTTGAAGGCTGCCGTATCGGACAACGCTGCCTTATCGGCGCCGGAAGTATCATCGGCAGCGACGGATATGGATTTGTTCAGGATGAAGGCCGGCATTTTAAAATTCCTCAGACCGGCATGGTGTGCATTGACGATGATGTGGAGATTGGTGCCGCCAACACCATTGACCGCGCCACATTTGGCCGGACCTGGATAAAAACCGGTGTCAAGACTGATAATCAGGTTCACATCGGCCACAATGTCGTAATCGGTGAACACACACTGCTCGTGGCGCAAGTCGGTATCGCCGGCAGCACCACCGTGGGAAAGCACGCGGTATTGGCCGGCCAGGCAGGTATTTCCGGCCATCTGACCATTGGCGACGGGACCATTGTGGGGCCGAAAACCGGCGTGGGCCGGTCATTGCCGGATGGCGAGATTTTTTCAGGGGGCAGCGCTGCCGTGCCGCACCGTACCTGGCTCCGACTTCAGCAGATTATTCCCAAGCTTCCAGACATGTACAATGGTTACAGGCGGATGGAGAAAAGAATCGCCGAGCTTGAACAGCAGCTCGCCAATAAGGATCGATAAGGGTGTAAAACATTAAACACAATCAGGGGGGAGAGTGAAAATGGAAGAAATGTTAGACATCCATACCATAATGAAATACTTGCCGCACCGATACCCGTTCCTGCTGGTGGACCGCATCCTTTCCTGGGTCCCCCACCAATCGATTATCGGACTTAAGAACGTGACCATTAACGAGCCCTTTTTTCAGGGACATTTTCCGGGCGCACCCATCTTTCCGGGCGTTCTGATACTCGAAGCCATGGCCCAGGCTAGCGGTATTCTGGCGATTGCTTCCATGAAAGAACCTGATGAAAGTACACTCATGTATTTTATGGGTTTGGATCAAGTCAAGTTCAGAAAGCCGGTGGTCCCGGGCGACCAAATGATCCTTGAATTGGAAACCATCAAAAAACGCGGCAATGTACGAAGAATGAATGGTGTCGCTAAAGTCGATGATAAAATCGTGGCTGAAGCGCAACTTCTGGCCACTTTGGAAAGTAAGGAACAAGATTAATGATCCACCCAACTGCGATTATCAGCCCCAAAGCGCACCTGGCGCCGGATGTGTCCATCGGTCCGTTTACCATCATCGGGGACGACGTGCATATCGGCGCCGGAAGCCAGGTAATGGCTCACGTGGTGATTGACCCTTATGTGGAAATCGGCGCCAATTGCAGGATATTTCATTACGCCGCCATCGGCGCTCCCCCTCAATCGGTCAAGTTCAGAGGTGAAAAGACGTGGGTGAAAATCGGCAACAATTGTATCGTTCGTGAATTTGTCACGATTCATCGAGGCACGGAATTCGGCGGTGGTTTGACCCACATCGGAGATGATTGCTTTTTGATGAACTATACCCACATCGCCCATGATTGCCGTATCGGACGCAATGTGACCATGTCCAACAATGCCACGCTGGCCGGCCATATCACCATAGACGACCATGCCATCTTAGGGGGCCTGGTGGCCATCCACCAGTACGCCCGCGTGGGTGAATATGCCTTTGTCGGCGGAAAATCGGTGGTTGTCAAAGACATCCCGCCTTACATGCTGGCCTCGGGCGATCGCGCCACCTTGCACGGACTGAACAAAGTCGGGCTCAAGCGGCACGGATTTTCACCGGCCGCCATCTTTGAATTAAAAAAAGCGTACCGGTTGATTTTTCGCTTCGGTCTTACTTTAAAAGAAGCCCTGGGGCGCGTAGAGGCCGAAGTGGAGCCGCTGCCGGAGGTAAAGAACCTTATCGGCTTCATTAAATCAACAGAACGTGGCATCACCCGTTGACGGCGCAGGCTGGAAGGCCACCGATGGATGTCAAGCGAATCGGGCTCATTGCCGGATACGGCCAGTTCCCCATCTTGTTTGCCCGTGCCGCTCGGCAAAAGGGATTGCAGGTCGTCGCAGTCGGCTATCAAAAGGAAACCGATCCTGCCTTGGCCAAAGATGTTGATCATTTGGCATGGTTATACCTGGGCCAGATCAAGAAAATGATCACTTTTTTTAGACGTCATGACGTCCAGGATGCCGTCATGCTGGGCGGCATCACCAAGACGCGCATGTTTACCAACGTGCGGCCGGACGCGAAAGCCATCTCCCTGATGATGCGCATGCGGCACACCCATGATGATGCCGTATTGCGAGCCTTTGCTGATATACTCGAACAGGAGGGCATCCGGATCCATTCCTCGACCGTTCTTCTACCCGAATTATTGGCCAAGCATGGCGTATGGACTTCGCGCCACCCGTCACACAACGAAATCGAAGATCTGCGCCTGGGATGGCGTATTGCTAAAGAGATCGGGCGACTGGACATTGGTCAATGCGTCGTGGTGGCCGGCGGCACTATCCTGGCCGTAGAGGCCATTGAGGGTACCGACGCGACGATCACCCGGGGAGGCGCCCTGGGCAACGGCCAGGGCGTCGTCGTAAAGGTGTGCAAACCGATTCAAGATACCCGGTTTGACGTTCCGTCCGTGGGGCTGCAAACCATCGAAACCATGCAAACGGCCGGCGTCAAGACCCTGGCGGTGGAAGCGGGGAAAACCGTGGTGTTTGATCAGCCTGCGATGGTAACAATGGCGGATCGTTGCGGCATCACTGTCGTGGCTTTTTCTGATGACGAGATGCGTTGACGCAATGCACTTGTATATTTCATACATCGCTTCTTTCCCTGGAAATCGGAGATGGCGGGTTTTGCCGCAATCCGGAAATCAAGATGCGAAGAGGGGGGGATCTCAATGACGCAAGGGCCAAAATTGCGCCTTGGCGTGGTCGGTGTCGGCTACCTGGGAAAGTTTCATGCGGAAAAGTATGCCCGTATGGCCGATGTCACCTTGGTGGGTGTCGCTGATTCAAACC
>JABDRH010000559.1 GCA_013041835.1 Desulfatitalea sp.
ATTGAGCGTAGACCGACTGGAAGATGTTGCGCCGACTGGAGTTGGTGCGCGGCTCGAAGATCGCGATGACGCGCTGGTCGCCGTAGAAAGCCTTGACTGCTTCGATGGTGGCTTTGACTGCCGTGGGGTGGTGGGCGAAGTCGTCGATGACAACGATGCCGTTTTTAACGCCGCGGACTTCCTGCCGACGCCGCACGCCTTGGAAGCTTTTCAGCGCTTCGCCGATGGTCGCCGGGCCGATGTTCAGATGAGCGCCAACGGCGATGCCGGCCAGCAGATTGTTCAGGTTGTGCATGCCGATCATGCGGGTTTCAAACGTGTGGTAGGGCCGGCCCTTGTGAATCACCTCAAACCGGGTGAAAGGCGGCACGATTTCTACACGGCCCAGGCGCCATGGCGAATCTTCCCGGCCGCCGTAGCGGGCGATACGGCCTGGGCAAAGAGACAGCAGTTCGGTAATAACCGCGTCCTGGTCCCAGGCCAGCAACAGGGCTTTGGGGTCCATGCCGCGCAGCAGTTGGGCAAAGGATTGCTTGACGTGGGCCAGATCGCGGTAGATATCGGCATGGTCGAACTCTACACTTGTCAGCACCGCCACCGCCGGTGTGTAATGTAAAAACTTGGGGCCTTTGTCGAAAAATGCGGTATCGTACTCGTCGCCCTCCAGGACGATCCAGGCCCCCTGCCCGGACCGGTAGTTGCTGCCAAAACCCGATACGATGCCACCGATGAGAAACGAGGGGTCCAGGCGGGCGCAGTGCAATAGCCAGGCGATAAAGGAGGCGCTGGTGGTCTTGCCGTGGGTGCCGGTCACGATGATCTGCCGCTTGCCGGCCGCCGCGAATCGGTTGACGGCCTGGGGCATGGAGCAATAGGGCAAGCCCAGGGCCTGCATGGCTGTCACTTCGGGGTTGTCTTTGGACACGGCATTGCCCACCACCACCAGGTCGGGCCGTGGGTCGAGATGATCTGCATGGAAGCCTTCGAAGATGGGAATGCCTTTGGCAGCGAGAAAGTCACTCATGGGTGGATAGATATGCTGGTCCGAGCCGCTGACAGTGAAGCCCAGCTCTTTAAGCAGACAGGCCAGAGCGCCCATGGCGGTGCCACACACGGCAATCAAATGGACGTGCCGTACTGCTTCAGGCCATGCAATGTCGTGCGTTACGGGCATGGTGCCCCTCCTTTGGATGGTGGGCGGTCAATGGGGTGTTGATGGCAACATAGATGATTTCGCTTATAATTTCCAGAGTTTGATTTGACACCCCCCGGTATGTCGGTTAATATGTGCCCATACGATTTGCGTGGCGGCACCTTGTCCCAAACGCTGCTGGCACGTGGACTTTAAGGGCTATGTCGAAACATTCCGTGCAGAGTCAAACACATGCCGAATAAAATTTCATCCAGCGATGCGGCCCTGATCGCCCATCTGAAAGAGATCTCCTCCTGGGTGTCGTCAGTCCAGGATCTGGATAAACTGTTGGAGCTGATTATCGCTTCTGCGGCGCGCGTCATGCAAGCCAAGGCCGCTTCACTGCTGCTGCTGGACCCTAAGTCCAACACGCTCTTTTTCCAGGTGGCCACCGGCGAAAAGCAAAAAGAGGTCAAGGAGTACCGTGTCAAGCTAGGCCAAGGCATTGCCGGACGCGTGGCCAAATCCGGCCAATCCTTGTTGATCCAGGATGTGCGAAAGGATCCGCGCTGGTACAAGGAGATCAGCGAGTCGATCCAGTTTCAGACCCAGTCCATTGCCTGTGTGCCTCTTAAACGCAATGACGAAATTATCGGCGTCATGCAGATCATCGACAAGGAGGACGGGCGGCCGCTGGACCGCGGTGACTTGCTTCTGATGGAAGAGTTCTCCTCCTTGGCCGCCGTGGCCCTGGGACACGCGCGCCATATCCAGGAGGTTCGTCAGGAGAACCTCGATCTGAAACAGGAGCTCAAGGTCCGCCATGAAATGATCGGCAAAAGCCACGGGGTGGAAAAGGTGATTGCCGACGGCCTCAAAGTGGCCAACTCCAAGGCCAGCGCGTTGATCCTGGGCGAAAGCGGCACGGGAAAAGAGCTGTTGGCCCGATTGATCCACCGCGCCGGAGCGCGTAAGGATAAGCCGCTAGTGGTGATCAACTGCGCGGCCATGCCAGAGACCCTGTTGGAGGATGAGCTTTTCGGCCACGAGAAAGGGGCATTTACCGGCGCCAGTAATCGCAAGATCGGCAAGTTTGAGCTGGCCCACGAAGGAACTATCTTTCTGGATGAAATCGGCGAAATGACCCCCGGCATGCAGGCCAAGCTGCTGCGGGTGCTCCAGGAGGGCAACTTTTACCGGGTGGGCGGCAATATTCCCATCTCGGTCGATGTACGCGTATTGTCGGCCACCAACAAGAAGCTCGAAGAAGAGGTGGCCCAGGGCCGTTTCCGCGAGGACCTTTACTATCGTCTCAATGTGGTGCAGATCAACATGCCCACCCTGCGGGAGCGCAAGGAGGATATTCCCCTGCTGGCCGAACACTTCCTGGGCCTTTTCAAGGAGGAGACGGTCATGCATACGCTGACCATCTCTAAAGCGGCCATGGATAAGATGGTGCAGTACGACTGGCCGGGCAATATCCGTGAGTTGCGCAATGCCATTGAACGGGCGGTGGTCATGGGCAACGGAAAAGAAATTCTGCCCGAAGACCTGCCCATTGCCACGTCGCGTAGCAACTATCCGGGCATGCAGGTGGGCCTGACGCTTGAAGAGGCCCTGAACCAGTTCAAGAAAGAGTTTATCATTCTCAATCTGAAGAGTACGGGCGGCAACCGCAGCAAGGCCGCCAAGGTCATGGATATCCAGCGCACCTACCTCTCACGCCTGATCACCAAGTACGATGTCAAGGGCATTTAGAGAGAGAGTGGTTTAACAATTTATTGACGTTTGTTGACAATCAGCGTCATCTGTTTTGTCAAAAAACGTCAAAGCGGTTCAAGTGTCGTGGTTGATACGGCTAGGCGGTATCCGGCTAGCCTCCGTTTATTCCATCCATAAAGTACGATTTTTTCACTGATATGGGCAATTTGCGATGCGCCACGTGCCTTTCCGGTCGCGTCCGCAGGCAGCGTACAGCCGAGGGGTTGGGTCATGCAAACACATTCTTATTATGGCATCATAATTGCATTCCAGCGTCTTCAGTGTTTATTGCCGAGGGCCGTTCGCACCGAGGTCGGTCACAAGCGTTGAAAGGGTTTCATTCATGCTCCATTCTCATCAGGCTGCCCAACTGCCGGCAGCACGCATCGCCGCGGATGAATATCATCGCGTGGAATTCGCACTTCAGGCGCCTATTCCCGTATACCAGTTCAAGCTGTGGCGTACGGAGCATAACGATATGTTTCTATTGGTCAAGGATGATTCCTCGCTGTTGCCCCGACTAAAGGAAGGCCACATTGTGCCGATGACCTACCTTAGCAATGGTACCAACGGCGGCGGACAGATACGCGAAACCCGGATAGATCGCATTATTGATGAACGTGCGGGCCGTTTCCAGGGACATCATCGCGTCGAACTGGCCGTCTTGCCTGCTGAACTGGCAACTGTGCGACAATGAAGATTGGACTCGCGTTGAACAGAAAAGACACTAGGTGAACGACACGGAGCTATGAGCAAACGATATACGGTTTTGGTGATGGATGACAAGGGCAGCCCGGTTCGCGAAGCGCGATTGTCAAAACGCTTGATTCGGGCCTTGGCGGCGGTGCTGATCGTTTCACTGTCGGTGTTGGGCATTGGTACTTACCAATACAGTCGACTATACCGCTCGATGACCGAAAAGGACCGCATGCAGGCCGAACTGCAAGCACAGCAGGCCGGCATGGAGCAACAGCGCAAACAGATCCAGGCCTTTGCCCTGGAGATCAATGAGCTGAAATCAAGCCTGATGGCACTGAACCAATTCGAACAAAAGATCCGCATTTTAGCCAATATAGAGCATAAGACAGACCAGGCTTCCCTGTTTGCCATTGGCGGTTCCATGCCAGATGATCTGGACGGCGATCTGGCGCTCAATGAGGACCACGACCGCCTGGTACGGGAGATGCACGAACAAATCGGACAGGTCAGTCAAGCCTCCGCCGTTCAGCAACACAGTTTCGAAACCCTGCTCGACGATTTGAAAGATAAGCGCAATCTGCTGGCGGCTACCCCATCGCTGCATCCCACAAAAGGGTGGATCTCTTCGGATTTCGGATACCGCGTTTCCCCCTTCACCGGCCGGCGGGAATTCCATAAGGGACTGGATATCGCCAACCGCAAGGGCACACCGATTATTGCGCCGGCCGACGGGGTGGTCACCTACGCCGATAAGAAATGGCTCATGGGCAACATGATCACCATCGATCACGGCTACGGCCTGCTGACACGCTACGGTCATATCAGCACCCTTGTTAAGAAAAAGGGCGATCGTGTACGGCGCGGAGAGGTGATCGCAAAGATGGGCAACACGGGACGCAGCACAGGCCCTCACCTGCACTATGAAGTACGGCTAAACGGGGTTCCGGTGGACCCGATGAAGTATATTCTCGATTAATACCACCTGAAACGGTGCTCACAATATAACTAACGCTGAACCAGTAGGGTATCTCAACAGCGGATCTGGAGCGGCATATGCCACGGGCAGTCACCTTACTTCTTCTCGTATGTGCCATGTTGTTTTTCATCGGCTGTTCCAGTTTTTTAAACTACCCGCAGACAGCGCGCATCCATATCACGGGACCCGGCAACCACTCCAAAGAGCTAACCATCTGCCTGGATGATCCGCTTAACCGGGATAAGGATATCCACCTTACCGACCGGTATGCGGTGGAGATCTTTTTTCAATGGCTCTGGTATGAAAAAGAGGATTTAGATACCTACGGTGGTGAAAACGGGGACGAAGGGACGCTTTCGCGGCCTATCCCCTGGTTCCTGTGTAAATATCGTTTCTAGACCACCCCACCCCCATCCGTGGCGCCCGGCTCAGCCGGGCGTCTATTTATGCCTATGGGTATATT
>JABDRH010000561.1 GCA_013041835.1 Desulfatitalea sp.
ACGCCGTGGTTGGCCGATCGACTTCGCTTCGATAACCTGCTGGTGGTTTACCTGGCGATCAGCCTGGCCGGCACCCTTGTGGTCTGGCTGATGACGCGCCGGTTTCCCATCCTGCGCATCGAACATACGGCAGGGTCGCAAGAAGCGCATCCTGAAAAGCATCGCTCCATGATCCGGGAGGTCGGCGACATCTGGCCCATTCTCAAGTCCTCCCTGCTGCTGCGCCTGATGATCGTGATCACCTTTCTGCCAAACGTGTTGATTCCCATACTGAACTATCAGTTCAATTATGCCGTGGACAGCCATTTTGCCAGTGAAACTGGGATGGTGACGTTTTTCAGCTACTTTCGAGGCGCGTTGAACATCGTCAGTCTAATCATCTTGTTGTTTGTGGGCAAAATCTACGGTCGCTGGGGGCTGCCGGTAGCGCTCATGTTTCATCCGTTCAACTATATCCTGGCCTTTGTGGTCTTTTTGTTACGATTTGATATTCTTTCGGCCATGTATGCGCGCATGTCCACCAACATAATCCGCACCACCATCAACATGCCGGCCAATGCCGTCTTGATGGGCCTGTTTCCCGAATCCTTTCGTGCCATGGTGCGTCCCTTCCTGCGCGGCACGGTGGTTCGCATCGCCTTGTTCACGGGGTCCAGCCTGATTATCCTATCGAATTATTTGTTTCATCCCCGCTATCTCTCCCTGGTGGCACTCCCGTTTGCACTGGCCTGGGTAATCACACCTTTCATTTTGCGCCGCCACTATGCCGATATCCTCCTGGGCCTGATTGCCCACAACCAATTGGACCTCAAAGCCATGGATGCGCAGGATGTGGCGCATCTGTTTCGCGACCGGAAAAGTCAGGACCAGTTGATCAGCGCTTTTAAAACGGCAA
This sequence comes from Desulfatitalea sp., assembly GCA_013041835.1. GTDB lineage: Bacteria > Desulfobacterota > Desulfobacteria > Desulfobacterales > Desulfosarcinaceae > Desulfatitalea. The sequence goes on from JABDRH010000561.1 coordinate 896, forward strand.
AAGTCCGCGATGTCGGGTGGTATGTATCCTTATTGGCGCGTTGCAAGGTGCCGGATTTGGCCCAAGTGATCATGGATCGACTGGGTGGGTTGCCAATCGACCAACAGGTTGCGTTGCTCGGCTATCTGCCTACAGATGTCGGCGGTCAAACCGTACTCAAACTTCAACGCCTTGCCGACGGAACAGACTCACGCCTCACGCTGGCCTGTCTACAAGCGGCCAACCGTATGCATCCGTCGGTGAGCGTGGGATTTGACTGGAAGACCTATTTAAATCATGCGGATCCGAATATTCGCGCACACGCGGCGGCCGGTATGATGGCCCAGACCCCAGACACCATGCGTCGCGCCATCGTGCAGTGGCTTGAAAGCGATGACCCCCAGACCGAAAAGGCCGGCATAATCGCCGCCGGATTGAGCCACGATACTGTTTTTAAACCGTTGCTTATTAAAAAACTCAACGCGCCACAGGCTGCCGAAGTGCGTGCTGAAACCATACGCGCTGCGCATGGCCTAGGTGTTTATAGATTGAATGACATATTGGCAATGTACCTGGGCTACACCGATCAGCAGGTGCGCTCGGCGGCGTTGCGTGCCTATCGCGTGATCGATAAGGATAGTCTCAAGCGGGTGATCCCGTTGCTGGCCGATGATGATTTGAAGATCCAAAAGATTGCCTCCCAGCGCATTGCCCAAGCGCCCTTTGTTGACGGTAAAACGCTGATCAAGGCGCTCAACACGCCAAACAAAATCATGCGCCGGCAGTTGTTCGAGCTGTTGGACCGGCTGCAGATCCGTGATGTGGACCTGTTTCACTATGCCCGCAATCAGATTGCCGGGGCCTATAAATGCTTGGCCGAACGGGAAGGTATCCTGCTTTTGCCGCCGCTGCATGCCAGAGACCTGTTGGCCGACCACCTCAAGCAGCAGTGCCGTGATCTGATCGGCAAGGTGTTACGGGTGCTGGCGATTCAAGACCGTTCGCGGCATCGCATGCGTGTGATTGTCCGCGGGTTGCTATCCGCGGACGGCCGCCAGCGGGCAAACGGGATCGAAGCGCTATCCAGCGTGGTGGACCATCGGCTGTTCAAACTACTCAATCCGCTGCTCGGCGACACATCCGGCGAGCAGGTTCGGGCCGTGGGCCGGAAGGAATTCAAGATACCGGATTACCGAACAAATGCCGCATTTCTAATCGCCCATCTGCTTCAACGTTTTGATCTGTTGACGGTGATGCTGGTTTTGCATATGCTGACGGAATCAAAGTCGCTGCCGGTCACGCCATCTCAACTGTCCCCCATGATCCATCACGACAACTGGCACGTTAAAACCTTGGCGCGTCGCGCCCTGAACTACCAATCGCTTGCGACGGATCGGCAGGAGTCCTTCATGAAAAATGATTTATCATTGCCTGGGATCATCCTGCGATTGAAGGCCATTGACATCTTCGAGCATCTATCCGTGGAAGCCCTGGCCGCGGTGGCTTCGGAGACTGAAATGGTCTACTTCGAACCGGATACCATTGTCATCCGGGAAGGGGATCCGGGTGAAACGCTTTACTTGATTGTGGACGGTGAGGTGGCAGTAATAAAGACCCACGCGCCCGATCAGGTGATCGAGTTGGACCGTATCGGCGCCGGCGATTATTTCGGAGAGATGGCGCTGTTCGAGGACATTCCCAGGACAGCTACTATAAAGACTCTTGAAGCCAGCCGCATGCTGGTATTGCACAAGCATGAGTTCAAAGAGATGGTTCGTGAGTATCCCCAGATCGCTCTTGAGATTTGCAAAGCCTTGAGCGGCCGTATTCGAAAACTGCACGAAAAGATTCCACAGGCGCGCCCAGAGGGCGGGCCGACGCACGATGCAAACAGCAATGACGGCGTGCAGTAACGGAATAAAGGAAGCCCCGATGTTGCAACATCGGGGAACAATATCCTTTGCGCCGGACCGGGATAAACCCTGTAGGGATGGGAGGAAATAATGACTTTTCATAGAAAAAAAATCGGTAATAATTGGGTTGCCGTTATGGCATTTTGTTTTCTTTTTATCGGTTTCAACGCATCGATTTGGGCTGATACCGTTGAAACGGATGAGGCGAAAAATGAACAGGCTGCGCCGGCAGATCCAAAAAACAATACCGAGTCCCAATCCGATATTGAAGACAAAATGATATCCAGACACACCAAAAAGCTGGAGCAGGCCGGAGAAAAGGTGGGGCGGGAAATTGATCTTTTTTCTCAGAAAGCATCTCTTCGGATTGGCTCATGGATAAACATGAAAGTCTTTTACGGCATTACATGGCTTAAATTGATTCTGTGCTTTTTACTGCTTTTCGTCGCGCTGATTTTTGAGCGAATTGTACGTTTAATAATCGATCGTAAGATTCGAAAAAAGGATCAAACCACGGAAATTAAAAAAATACAGCACTATATGTTAGAAGCTTCTGCAAAACCGCTATCGATGTTGATTTGGACCTATGGCATTTATTTGGCAATTACACCGATATTTACACATTTCCAAAAACCGGACGGGGCGAATCCATTGTTTTCGGTTGCACAGAAAGCTGCTGATCTGGGTTTTACGATCGCGCTCTTTTGGTTCATTTATAAAATGGTTGTAATTGTGGATGTTCACCTTAAAAAGTGGGCTGGAACAACGGAGAGCACCATTGATGACGTTTTGGCCCCTTTGTTGGGAAAGACGTTACGGGTTTTTATCGTCATTATCGGTGGCGTTATCATCGTTCAAAATCTAACGGGTGTTAAAATCGGGCCTTTGCTCGCGTCTTTAGGCATTGGCGGAATCGCAGTTGCATTGGCGGCAAAAGATTCGATCGCCAATTTTTTTGGCACACTGACTATTCTTTTCGATAAGCCGTTTCAGGTCGGTGAACGCATTTTGATTGACAGCTACGACGGTGTTATTGAAGATGTGGGTTTCCGGAGCACACGAATCCGGACGCTAAACGGACATTTGGTAACCATCCCCAATGAAAAAATAGTTAGTTCAGGTTTGGAAAACATCGGCAGGCGCACGCATATCCGATGGCTAACGAATATTACAATAACTTATGATACGCCACCGGATAAAGTCGAAAAGGCCGTTTCGATTATAAAAGATATCTTGCAAAATCATGAGGGTATGCATCCGGATTATCCTCCTCGAGTTTACTTTAACGGGTTCAATGATTGGAGTTTGAATATTTTAGTGATCGCTTGGTATCATCCCCCCAACTACTGGGATATGCAGAGTTGGTTGCAGCAAACCTGCTTGGAAATATTGAGATTATTCAATGATGAGGGCATAAACTTTGCCTTTCCAAGTAGAACTGTATATG
>JABDRH010000057.1 GCA_013041835.1 Desulfatitalea sp.
GGCCGGTAGCGGGCAATCTGGGCTGCCGTCGAGCCGCTGCGCGTGGTGGCGGCAATGGCGGCGGCATCGATGCTCTTGGCCAACATGCAAGCCGCGTTGGCCACCGCTTCGGCGATCTCACTTCTGGGAGTAACACGTAAGTAGTATGCGTGGGGATAATTCTGTTCGGCGCTCAACGCAATGGAGGCCATGAAGCGCACGGCTTGCACGGGAAAGGCGCCGCTGGCCGTCTCTTCCGAAAGCATGACGGCATCCGTGCCGTCGAGCACGGCATTGGCCACATCAGCCGCCTCAGCGCGCGTGGGGCGCGGGGCGTCCACCATGGAGCGCAGCATTTGGGTGGCGATAATGACCGGCTTGCCCAAATTGTTGGCCTTGCGCACCAGCATCTTTTGGATGGTGGGGACATTCTCCAGGGGAATCTCCACTCCCAGGTCCCCCCGGGCCACCATGATACCGTCGGCTGCAGCCATGATCGCATCCACATTCTCGATGGCTTCATGTTTTTCAATTTTGGCGATCACCGGTGTTCGTTTGCCGTTGTGATGAATGATTTTCTTGATGGCATGGATGTCTTCAGCCTTGCGGACAAAGGAAAGCGCCACATAATCCACATCCTGCGCAAGGCCAAAAAGCAGGTCCCGACGGTCCTTTTCCGTCAGGGACGGAATGGCCAGCGTACTGCTGGGCAGGTTGACGCCTTTGTGGGATGTCAGCACGCCGCCGGTGATCACTTTACATTCGATATCCGTCAGCGTGGTCCGTTCCACCGACAGCTCCATGAGGCCGTCGGCCAGAAGAATGCGGTGGCCCACCTTCACCTGGCTCGGCAAGTCATCGTAACTGACCGGTACACGGTTGTCGTGGGCTTCCCCCGGTTGATTGGTCAGAATCAACGTATCACCCGGGGCAAGTTGAATGCCGCTGCCCGGAATTTCTCCCACGCGTATCTTTGGCCCGCATAAATCCTGGAGAATGGCCACCGGCCGTCCCACCGCCGCTGATGCCGAACGAATCATTTCGATCAGCGACAAGTGATCCTGATGGCTGCCGTGGGAGAAGTTGAGACGCGCCACACTCATGCCGTTTTCAATCAGCGCCGTCAACGTCTCGATACGATTGCTGGAAGGTCCGATCGTACAAACAATTTTGGTTTTTGGCACCGTCATATCACATGGCCTCCTGATGGACCATCCGCCCCACTTGGCTTTCATGGCCGGCGGGGGGATATTATTCCTGAAAAGGATTTAAAGTAGCCCCAATGCTGCAAAAGCCGGAGGGCGCAAAAGGCAAGGCCCCAAGAGTAAAGCCGTAGTTAAGCTACTGCGAACCCTTGACAACACCGGATCTTGTGTCCTCCGGCTTTTGCAGCATTGGGGTTAAGATGTTGCCGAGCATATGGTCATGACCATATGCTTGACCAGCAACGCACCATCCTGGTTCGAGGATTTGAGCTTCAGATCGATATCGCTCAAGCGGGTGATGATTTGCATGAGTTCACCCATAGTAAAGTTTTCCGCCTTTAACAGCGTTTGAAAAACAGGATACGCGTTGCCCGGATTGGATGCAAGGGCAAGTTCCATCGGCTTCTTTTTAGGCCGCTTTTTGGCGCCAGCAGATTCAGTTGTTCGCGCAATGCCTTGCCACCCAGCGGCAGCTTCAGCCATGTCCGCATCATAGGCTTGGACGGCCGGCAGGATGCTTTTCTGAAACTGGGGATACCCCATGGCCCGATGCCACTTGCGGCCATGGGCACTGCTAATGAAATCTTTTGCCACCAACAGTTTGCGGACTTGGTTGGCCAGCGCCGAAAGAATCTGCAGCGGATGGAATCCACCTTCCATCAAGGCATTCAGGCAGCTCAGGGCGGACACGACATTCCGGTCGGCAACCGCATTGGTCAAAGCAAAGATAGGATCGCTGCGCGTGCGCCGCAGCAAGCTATTGACATCGGTTTCCGAAATGTCGGCCCGGTCGCCGATGTAATCGATCAATTTTTGGATATGATCCCGGACGGTCGGAGGATCGAATCCCGTCAGCTCAATGATTTTTGGAAAAAGCGCGGGCGGCATGCGTTTGCCGTGCCGTTGCAGTTGGTCCTCCATGATCTGACGCAACACCGTTTCTTGCGCCATCTTGTCGGCCCGGCGCTCGCCCAGGGGAACATGGCAGTCGATGATGACGCCTTTTTCCTGGACGATCTTATAGAATTTACGATTTTTGGGCACCCTGGATGAAGTGGTGATAACCAGGTGGTGTCCGGCCGGAAAGCCCTTATTGATCGCTTGGGAAAGGGTCTGAAGCGGATCATTGGCAGCGGCAACCGACCAACCCTGGGCGCGGCAGTACGCTGCCAGGGCGCTGACGGCGTCCTCGCCCACCGTCTCAATCAACGGTACTATTTGAGACGGAAAGCCTGCTGTATCGCCCACATCCACGGCCTCAACCCCCAGGCGCCCGCACAAGTTGAGAAACCCCTTGGCCGCCTGAGCTACATCATCCTCTTCAACGGCCTCCCTGATCCGGTCGATACGCTGCTGCAAGTGGCTGCCGGTATCGAACAACCGCGCCTCCTTGAACCAGACGACTTTCGTACCCCCCGTCAGATCATAGGTATTCAAACACGCCAACAGATCTGGAACGTGGTCTGCAAGGCCTTCCATCACCTCGCAGTGCAGGTCTGAAGGTGCGCCGTTGAGCAGCCTTTCAATCAACGGCCCCACACACTGCTCCATCAACGCCGGTTCACCGTGAAAAATAAAGACGGGGTTGGCCCCAAGCGTCCGCTCTTTTTCCAAGAACCCGGCAAACTGAGAATGCAGCAACTCAGTCATATCCGCCCTGCGATTAGATAGGAACCTTTTTGGTGACGATGTGGTAGATGAAAATTCCCACACCGACGGTAACGGCGCTGTCGGCCACGTTGAACGTGGGCCAGTGAAACGTTCCCAGGTAGACATCGAGAAAGTCGACGACTTCGCCGAAACGCATGCGATCGATTAGGTTACCCACGGCGCCTCCAAAGATCATGGCCAGGGCCAACCCGAAAAAAGGATTGGCGGAAGGCGTGCGATGATAGAAGTAAAATATCATGCATAGGGCGAAGAGGGCCGCCGCCAAAAAGAGCCAGTGCCGCAAGGGCGAATCATTACGGGCCATGAAACCGAACGCACCGCCGGGGTTGTAGACATGTGTTATACTGAAAAAATCGGGTATGACCGTCAGGGAACCGAACTGCGGAATGTGTTGCATCACCAGCGCCTTGGTCGCCTGGTCCAATGCCGCGATAATGCCGCTGACAGTCAGGAAGAATGTGTATTTCTTAACCATCTTAGATGTGTCCCATATTTTCGAGAACCGCATAGCAGCGATCGCACAAGGCCGGGTGGTCATCGTGGCTGCCCACGGAGGGCTTGTGCACCCAGCAGCGTTCACACTTGCCACTGGTCGAGGG
>JABDRH010000564.1 GCA_013041835.1 Desulfatitalea sp.
CTTTCCAGATGATCGCTGGGTACCTGGCAATCAATCAGGAGGAAATCGAGACCATTTAGGACCTCAACCAGGTGAACCAAGGCGACTTTCGATGCATTGTCCATTATTGAGAACATGGATTCGCCAAAGAAACAATGCCCCAATGCAATGCCGTAGCAGCCGCCAACAAGTTGTGACATGTGCCAGACCTCAATGGAATGGGCATACCCCATCTTGTTGAGCTGACAATAGGCTTCAACCATTTTCGGCGTGATCCAAGTGCCCTCTTCTTTTTCAAGACGCGTTAACGCGCAAGCGCGAATGACTTCACGAAATGATCGATTCACGCTCAAATCAAACTGTTTTTTCCGCAGCACCTTTTTTAAATTTCGGGAAATCCGCAGATCACCGAGAAAGAGTACCATACGCGGGTCAGGGGACCACCACAGGATCGGAGAGCCACTGGTATACCAAGGAAAAATGCCAAGCTTGTAGGCCAGCAGCAGCCGCTCCGGTGAAAGATCCCCACCGACGGCCAACAAACCATCGGGGTTGGCCAAGTGAACCGGGGGGAACAAAAGCTGCTCGGTTAATCTATAGACAGGCATGCTTTAAATATTGAGTATATTACAAAAAAAGGGCGAGATTTGCCTCGCCCAAAGCTCATGATGGCCATTGCCGTATCGAATATGGGGTGTCAGCAATCATAACAAAAAGTGAGTTTCTCACCATCGCGATCAATGGTTACCTTTCCCCCTTTTTCCAATTTTCCGAATAGGATTTGGTCTGCCAACACATCTTTAATCTCGTTTTGCAGCACCCGTGCTAGCGGTCGCGCGCCATAGTCCGGGTCATAGCCCTTTTGAGCCATCCATTTTTTTACTTCATCGGTATACGCCAACTCAACTTTTTTCGCCGCCAGTTGTACCGCAAACTCGGTCATGAACTTGTCGACGATCTGTTCCATGATTTCACTGGTCAGTCCGTTGAAGGTAATTACGGCATCGAGACGATTTCGGAATTCAGGGCTGAAATACTTCTCGATGGCGCGTTTTCCCTTGCGAGAGGCGTCTTTCTTGGGATCACCGAAACCAATAGTGGCTGAACTCATTTCACGGCTTCCGGCGTTGGAGGTCATCATAAGAATGACATTGCGAAAATCCGCCTTTTTGCCGTTGTTATCAGTAAGGGTGGCATGATCCATCACCTGCAGCAAAATGTTAAAAAGGTCGGGATGGGCCTTTTCAATCTCATCGAGCAACAGAATGCTGTATGGATGCTTGCGTACACCATCTGTGAGCAAACCGCCCTGATCAAAGCCGATGTACCCGGGAGGAGCGCCGATTAGCCGCGCCACCGCATGCTTTTCCATGTACTCACTCATGTCATAGCGCATGAATTCAACACCCAGGTTAAGCGCCACCTGTTTTGCCACTTCGGTTTTCCCGACACCCGTGGGGCCAGTAAACAAAAAGGAGCCTACCGGCTTTTCCGGATTCCCAAGACCTGCCCGTTGTCTTTTGATGGCAGTGGTCAGGGCGGTGATCGCATTATCCTGACCGAAGACAACTTGCCTCAAGCGCTGTTCGAGGGTTTCCAGCTTGGCCCTATCCGGTGTGGAAACACTGACGGTAGGCACACGGGCCATTTTGGCAACGATCTTTTCAATATCCGCCGGATTGATTTTGGTACGGTGAGCCCCGCCACTCAGACGCACATAGGCGCCCGCCTCATCGATCACATCAATGGCTTTGTCGGGCAGGAACCGGTCGTTAAGGTACTTGGCGGACAACTCACATGCCGACCTTAAAGCGGTGTCCGTGTAGACAAGCTCGTGGTGCGCCTCATAGTGAGACCTCAAACCCTTTAGAATTTTTACACTTTCATCGATGGATGGCTCTGCTATTTCTATCTTTTCAAAACGCCTGGACAGCGCACGGTCCTTTTCGAAATGGTTTTTGTACTCTTCGTAGGTGGTCGAGCCGATGCAACGGATCTCACCATTGGCCAATACGGGTTTAAGGATGTTGGACGCATCCATCGAGCCGCTGCTGGTGGCGCCGGCGCCAACGATGGTGTGGATTTCATCAATGAACAGGACAACATCCTTGCGTTTTTGAAGTTCACTGATGACGCCTTTGAGCCGCTGCTCAAAGTCGCCTCTGAACTTGGAACCTGCCAGCATGCCGCCCAGATCAAGGCTGTAGACATGAATGTCCTGCAGCTTATCAGGCACATCGCCGTTGAAAACCTTCTGCACCAGACCCTCCGCCATGGCCGTTTTCCCCACGCCGGGTTCACCCACGAAAACCGGGTTGTTTTTTCTGCGCCGACATAGCACCTGCATTGTTCGTTGCAGTTCAATCTCCCGGCCGATAAGCGGATCAAGCTTGCCTTCGGCAGCCTGCTTCATCATATCGATGGTGTAAGCTTCCAGCGGATAG
>JABDRH010000568.1 GCA_013041835.1 Desulfatitalea sp.
ATATCGATCCGGATGCGGATCCTGTCGCGGCGATGAATGCGATCGATAGTATGCTCACGAACGACTATCCCGGCTTAGAGACCTGCGTTACAACCTATCTGAATCAGCGCTTTCGAGAAGTGACCACCGAGCAAGGAGGGGAAAATCTGGTCGTGCGCGTTTACGGTCGCTTTTATGATATTCTGGAAAAAAAGGCCAAGGAGGTGATCCAAAACATCTCCAAGGTTGCCGGCGTGGTGGACCCGAAAATTGAACGCCCGGTCTTTGAACCCACTGTTGAAATTGAGGTTTTTATTCCCCAGGCCGCTTCCCAGGGGATCAAGCCGGGTGATGTCCGGCGGGCCGCCGCGACAATGGTGGCCGGGATCACCGCCGGTAACCTGTTTGAAGAGCAAAAGATATTCGATGTTGTTGTGTGGGGTAAGTCCGATAAACGCGACAGCATTGAAGACATCAAAAATATGCATATCGACACGCCCAGTGGCAAGCTGGTCCGCTTGAAGGATGTTGCTGATGTGCGCCTCAAGCCGAACCCGCAAATCATCCCCCACGATGCCGTTTCCCGGTATGTAGACATTGTTACAGAGGTGGACGGCCGCTCCCTGGGTGGGGTCACCAAGGATATCGATGAACGTCTCGCAAAGATGCGTTTTCCCATTGAACACCATGTGGAAGTTCTCGGCGAAGCCATGCAGCGAGAAACGAACCACCGCATCTTCCTGGGGTTTATCATCGCCGCCTGGGTCGCCGTGTTTTTCCTGATCCAATCGCGTTTTTCCAGTTGGCGGCTCGCCAATCTGCTCTTTCTCCTTTTGCCCGTGGCGCTCGCCGGATCGGTCCTGGCCGCTATCTTGCTGCCCCAGACCCCTTCGGTCCTTTCCCTTGCAGGCGCTCTGGTTATTGTCATCATCTCTTTGCGCGGCAGCATCCTGCTGTTAACCCGTTACCAGCACCTTGAGCATGAGGAGGGAATAAGCTTTGGGCCTGACCTGATACTGCTGGGATCGGAACAGCGCTTTGCACCGATCCTGTTAAGCACCCTTGGCATTTCGTTGGTGATGATGCCCCTGTTCCTATCCGGTACCATCTCGGGACTGGAGATTACGGCACCCCTGACCGCCATTATCTTCGGTGGCCTTATAGCCGCCGCGCTGCTGAACCTGTTCATTCTACCGGTACTGTACTTGCGGTTCGCAGAGAATACCAAACCTGAGGATCTAGGTCTTGAAAGCCATGTGGCGCCAAAACACAACTTTGTATAACTGTTCGTTATTACACATTAATGGAGGTTTCCAATGAAACAAGGATATAAACTCATCTTACTGCTCTTGTTGGCAGCAAGTTTTATTTTGACAGGATGTCGTACAGCCAAACAAGAAGATGCCGAGCATGACGAAGGCCCGGCCCAGATGAAGGCCTTGCCCTTTGACGGGGCCTTTAATCCCGAAGGCGGCCGCGCGGCCAAAGGGATCACCCTGACAGCGTTAGCTGCGCAACGCATCGGTATAAAGACAGGCAAAATCAATGAAATCCGGAACGGGAATGGCCCCACCCGCAAGGCGGTTCCCTATGCGGCAGTGCTTTATGATCCGCATGGTAAGACTTGGGTGTACACCATCCGCCAGCCGCTGACCTACCTTCGCGAGCCGGTGGCCGTCGAGGTCATTGAAGATGAAGTAGCCATTCTTTCCAATGGGCCTGAAGCCGGAACAACCATCGCCGCCGTCGGCATCGCCATGCTTTACGGCGTTGAGCACGGTATCGGTCAGTAGTCGGGCCGATCGTTCACCCAACATGAAATAAGGAGATGAAGCTTATGATATCCTGGATTATCGGAAAAAGCTTAAAACTGAGATTCCTTGTCATTTTCGGGGCAGCCATGCTGGTCATGTTCGGAATGCTCAAATTCCGGGATATGCCGATTGACGTTTACCCCGAATTCGCCCCGCCTCGGGTGGAAGTGCAAACCCTGGCCTTGGGGCTGTCCGCGGCGGATGTCGAGGCATTGGTGACCGTTCCCATAGAAGAGGCTTTAAATGGCGTGGAGGGGCTTGATATTCTGCGTTCCCGCTCCATACCCGATCTGTCTTCTGTTCTGCTAATTTTCAAACCCGGCGTGGATCTTATGAAAGCGCGGCTGCTGGTGCAGGAGCGTGTCCGCGAGGCCACCTCGGTACTGCCGATATGGGCCAGTGCACCCTTTATGATACAACCCCTTTCCTCCACCAGCCGGGTGATGAAGATCGGCATATCCGTCAAGGATAAATCCACCCAGAAGTTAATCGACACCGCCTTGACAGCCTACTGGAGCATAAGGCCCCGGCTGATGCGGGTTCCCGGAGTTGCCAATGTGGCCATCTGGGGGGACCGCTGGAACGTATTGCAGGTGCAAGCCGATCCCGTGCGGATGAACGAAAAGGGCGTTTCACTGCTCAGTATTATGGGGGCCGCGGCTGATGCGCTGGATGTCGGCATGCTCAAGTTCTCCAACGGCCATGAAATCGGCACCGGCGGATTTATCGATACAGCAGACCAACGTTACGGTATCCGCCACATTCTACCCTATCTGGAGCCAGAGCAATTGGCTCAGATGCCCGTTGACGTACTGCCAGGCCATGAGCCCGTCATGCTTGGAGACGTATCCAATGTCGTACGGGACACCCAACCCCATCTAAATGGTGACGCAATTATTAACGATGGTATCGGCCTGATGATGATTGTCGAGAAACTGCCCTGGGGCAATACCCTGGATGTCACCCGGGGGGTTGAAGAGGCGCTGGCCAAGATGGCCCCCGGCCTGCCGGGGATTGAAATCGATACGCAGATCTTCCGTCCGGCGACCTTCATTCAGGACTCCATCGATAATATTACCCGTTCGTTGTTTTTTGGCTGTATTCTGGTCATCATCGTTCTGTTTGCTTTTCTCTACGAGTGGCGGGTGGCGTTGATCAGTTGCGTGGCGATTCCGCTGTCTCTGATTACCGGGGCGCTGGTATTATATTTCCGCGGGGCCTCCATTAACACGATGGTTCTGGCTGGTTTCATCATCGCCCTGGGGGCGGTGGTGGACGATGCGATCGTCGACATCGAAAACATCGTCCGTCGGTTGCGCCAGCATCGCCGGGAAGGCATCAAGAAGCCGGTTGCAAGAATCATATTGGAGGCCTCGCTGGAGGTTCGGGGCGCTATCATCTATTCCACCCTGATCGAAATCGCCGCCTTGGTGCCGGTCTTTTTCATGGGGGGGTTGACGGGCTCCTTTTTCAAACCCCTGGCCCTTTCCTATTGCCTGGCCATAGCCGCCTCGACGCTGACAGCGCTTACCGTTACACCTGCCATGGCGCTGCTGTTGGTGGCAAGGGGGCCGCTCCATCGCCGTGAGTCCCCTATTTCCTTGTGGCTAAGGCAAGGGTACAAAAAACTGTTGGCCCCCATCATACGGCGTCCTGCCTCGGCCTATGCCGTTGTCGGCATGGTCATGGCAGCGGGATTGTCCGTTGCCCCTTTCCTCGGTGAGGAGCTGTTTCCCGCTTTCAAAGAACGGGACTTTTTGATGCACTGGGTGGCCAAACCAGGCACCTCACACCCGGAAATGCTTCGAATTTGTAAGCTGGGGGGTAAGGAATTGCTTTCCATCCCGGGCGTGCGCAACTTCGGCGCCCATATCGGGCAGGGCACCTTGGCTGACGAACCGGTAGGCATAAACTTTGCTGAAAACTGGATCAGTCTCGACAAATCCGTTGATTACGACAAGACCGTGGCAAAGGTTAAAGAAGTCGTGGATGGATACCCGGGTTTATATCGAGATGTGCAGACGTATCTCAAGGAACGGACCAAAGAGGTGCTTTCCGGTACCAGTGATGCCCTGGTTGTGCGCATTTTCGGCAATGATCTGGCCGTTATGCGTAGAAAAGCGGAGGAAGTAAAAACCATTATGTCCGGGATTGATGGCATAATCGAAGAGCACATAGATCTTCAGATCGATATTCCCCAGCTCCAGGTGAAGGTGGATCTTGCGGCAGCATCGCACTACGGCATCAAGCCCGGAGACGTAAGGCGGGCGGCGGCGACCTTCATCGCCAGCGAAGAAGCCGGGGATATTTGGAAAGATGGCAAGAATATCGAAGTGCATGTGTGGAGCACGCCGGAGAATCGGAACAGCATTGAAAGCGTGAGTACCCTGCTCCTGGATGCCAAAAACGGCCAACGGGTGCAACTGCAGGACTTGGCCAGTGTCCAAATGCGGCCGTCTCCCAATGTATTGCTGCGTGAGAACAATTCACGCCGCATGGACATCGCGGGCAATGTATCCGGTCGAGACCTGGGCAGTGTTGCCCGAGAACTTGAACAACAGCTTAAAAAAGTAGAATTTCCACTGGGCTATCATGCAGAGCTGCTTGGTGAATTCCAGGAAAGGCAGCGTGCCCAGAAGCGGCTTTTTGTCGTGGCCTTGTTCTCGTTTTTCGCGATCTTGCTCATTCTTCACCGATCCATGAAAGGCGACTGGCGGCTGGCCTTTATGATCATGCTGCTCTTACCGGTGGCGATGGTGGGCGGACTTTTGGCCACCGCCACAAGCAGTGCCATCATATCCCTGGGTTCCCTGGTGGGTTTTCTTACTGTGCTGGGAGTCGCCGCTCGCAACGGTATTCTCATGATCGACCACTTCAAGCACCTTGAACGATATGAGGGAGAGGCCTTCGGTCCCGAGCTGGTGCTGCGCGGCGCGCAGGAACGGCTGACGCCGATTCTGATGACTGCCACGACCACGGCGATCGCCCTTGTGCCTCTTGTCGTCGCCGGAACTGTTCCCGGGCATGAAATCGAACATCCCATGGCAGTGGTTATCCTGGGCGGTTTGATGACCTCAAGCCTGCTGAATCTGTTTATCGTACCGTCGCTTTATCTGCGCTTTGGCAAAGGTGGCGGGGCCGAAGGGATTTGTGCTCCTGCAAGCGCATAGAGAAGGGGATGGGTATTGAAGTTTGTTGACTCAGGTGAAATAGTATCATAATCAAAAAAGGGTATATCCCACGCGGATAAACTCGCCAAACACCATCAAGGCATGACACGCCGGGTGGGTTCTGCTTGAGGTGCCATTGCCTTGAATGAGGCTTAAGGAGATCGAATATCATGCATCGCATTAACACCATGAGAAGATCGTTTGAAGCCGTCATCGTTATTGTGCTTGTTGGCGCATGTAACGCAGGCGCTCAAGATCCGGGCAAACCCGGCAGCGAGGAATTCGGTTTGACGCCCAAGCAGCTCGTGCAATCCATTGAAAAGGTTGAGGCGTTCATCTCCAGGTGCATGCGCGAACAGGGGTTTGACTACATCGCGGTTGACGCTGTTACAGTCCGCAAAGGAATGGGTGCCGATAAAAATATGCCCGGTATCGGCGAAGAAGAGTTCATCGGCAAGTACGGGTTCGGTGTGGCCACGCTTTACACGGGAAAACCGCTCCAGTTGGCCACCGGGTACAGCCCGGCCAGGGTAGGCCTTGGGAAACGAAACATCGATATTTATAAAAACCTGTCTACTGCTGATCAGGTGGCTTACAACCGCGCCCTGCTCGGCGTCAATACCGATGCGACCTTCGCAGTCGGATTGGAGACGGAGAATTTTTCACGCACCGGGGGTTGCACGCGTCAGGCCATCGAACAGGTTTTTAAAGCCGATCAATTGAAAGCCACCTATTACAATCCCAAAGATGCCATGATTAATCAGGACCCGCGGATGAAAGCGGCATTGCGCAAATATGCGGCCGAGATGCGTGACGCCGGTTTTAACTACAATCATCCGGATGACGTCGAGCCGGACATCAGAGAGCGGCTGGCCGCCTTAACCAGCGGGGGAACCATCCTGGTGGAGAACATGTCACCGGAGCAATTGGCTGCCTTCAAACAGCTCCAGGCCTATGAGCAAAAGGTCGCCGTCAAGAGCTTTGAACTAGTGGAAGAACTTGTTGATCCCATGGAAGAAAAGATTGAGAAGGAAATGTACGCGCGCAAGGTCCAATGAGTGCAGACCAATCCTATGGCAACAAAAAGAACCACAGTCCTTATTTCCATCTTGGGGTTTGCCACTGTTCTTGCCGCCGGTGCCTGGCTGGTCAGTTCGCAGATCGAATCCCCTGCTGATGTGGCTGCACGCGCAGCGCCGCCGGTGCCGTCGCCCATTCTTGTGCCGGTGGAAAAGCGCGTTTTAAGTTCCACCATCGTGACACGCGGCACGGCCCGTTTTGGATTACCGCAACCGATTTCTATCGCGCCGTCCGCTTTGAAGGCGGGGGCAGGCCTGATCGCCACCCTGCCTTTGCCCAAAATCCAATTGGAGCACGGTGCCCGGGTACTCACTGCTTCCGGACGCCCCCTGTTCATCCTTCAGGGCAACACGCCGGCGTTCCGGGATTTGGTTCCCGGGATATCGGGTGAAGATGTGCTTCAGTTGGAGCAGGCCGTAAAGAGACTCGGTTTTTCTCCAGGCCCCATCGATGGTGCTTACGACCTGCGGACCAGTGCTGCGGTGGCCAAATGGTACCAAACAGCGGGATGGGAGCCGTTCGGGCCGACGCCGGAGCAACGGGCCAAGGTCCAAACCCTTGAACAGGAATGGGGCGGCGCAAGCAAGGAGAAATTGGCCGCGGCCGGTGCGGCTGCAGTCGCGGTTTTGGCGGTTGCATCCGCACGCGCCAGGGCCGAGCACAACAATAAAGCGGCGGCAGCCGAGTTGGACGCCAGAAGGGCGGAGTGGCTGAGGCTGACAGGTGGACAGCAGCAGGGCCAAGCTTCGGCTCAGGCATCGGCTAGCGCCATTGCCGAACTCAACAATAAAGCCGCGCAAGTCGAAGTGGCCAACCAGGTCGCTGCCCGGGCGTTCATTGTGCTGGACCCGCGGCAGCCGGAATCGGTTCGCAAGGCTGCCGACGCCAAACTCGACATGGCGCGCGCCGCTGCCCGCAAAACGCAATTGGAAGGCGAATTGGCCGTCCAGGCCGTGCAGCGTGAGGCCAAGCGGGCCGCCGAGCAATTGGAGTTGGCCCAGGCAGCGTTGACGTCCATTCGCCTGGAAGGCGAAAAAGATGTTCAGACCGCCACTGACGCCTTGCAAGTCGCCCAACTGGACGCCAGGTTGACCGCTGATCGAGCCGAGCGGCTTGCTGAGAGCCTGAAAGTCGCCAGAAGCCGGATAGGCGTGCAGGTGCCGGCCGATGAAATCGTTTTCCTTCCGGCCCTGCCGGTGCTTGTTAAAGAGGTTACAGCGCGGGTCGGCGATCCGGCCAGAGGCCCGGTGATGTCTGTGACCGATAATCAATTGGCCATCGACGCCTCCCTTCCCCTCGATGCCGCCCAGTTGGTCAAACCGGGGATGTCGGTGGCCATTGACGAACAGGCGCTTGGCGTTAAAGCCGGTGGCGTGGTTGCCAGGGTTGCGGATACACCCGGCACGCATGGAGCGGATGGGTATCACATTTACTTTGAAGTTCGCGTCACGGAGACATCGACCCGACTGGAAGGTTATTCTTTGCGCCTGACGATTCCCATTGAATCCTCGGACGGCGCCGTCACCGTGGTTCCGGTAAACGCCTTGTCGTTGTCCGCGGATGGTAAATCGCGTGTCCAAATCGAAAACAATGGTGCACTGACCTATATTACCGTCGCGCCCGGGATGTCGGCCGACGGATATGTGCAAGTGACACCGCTTGAGGGATCGCTTTCGCCAGGCCGGCTCGTTGTGGTCGGATACAACAACCCGGAAAATTGAGGGATGAGGAAGAAACAAATGCACCGATTTTGCGCAGGATTTGGATTCGTTTTCAAGGCGCCTCGATGGGTGCATACAAATTGTATGTGCCCATCAAGGCAACGCCGAAAGCGGATTCGAAGACAAGCACAATCGGTGCATTTGTTTCTTCCTCATCCCTGAGCATCATGGCATGACTCCGCTTGAACCAAAAACCGTCCGTCGTGTACTGGAGCTGCGCAACGTGTGCAAGCAATACGGCAGTGAACCTGCCGTGCACGCCCTGGTTGATGTCGATCTGTGCCTGGACCGCGGCGACTGGCTTTCGATTACAGGCCCGTCCGGCGCCGGAAAATCTACCCTGCTCAATATCATCGGCTGCCTGGACAAACCCACGAACGGCAGCCTTTTCATCGATGGCCTCGATACCGCCACCTTGACCGACAAACAGCGTACCGGTTTGCGCAGTCAACGCATCGGGTTTGTATTTCAAGCCTTTCACCTGTTGCCTTACCGCACCGTGTTGGAAAATGTCATGCTGGCCGAGGTATACCGCAAACAACACCATGGCGGCCGGCGCGCCCGGGCTTTGGCGGCCATCAAAAGAGTCGGGCTCGGTCACAGAGCCGATTTTTTTCCTACCAAGCTGTCCGGCGGTGAAAAGCAAAGGGTGGCCATCGCCCGGGCCCTGGTTGGTGAGCCGAGCTTGTTGCTATGCGACGAACCCACGGGAAATCTGGATTCCAAATCTTCGGCCGCCATTCTCGATCTTTGCGAGCAGCTCAACCGGGACGGCCTCACGTTGGTGATCGTGACCCATGATGAGAATGTGGCCAACCGGGCCGCCCGACGAGTGCACATCGTTGACGGCGCCTGCCTGGACATCACCCATTCAGGAAACGGCAAGACCCCGCCTTGTGCCGTTGAAGCCCACCAGAAGGGCACCCTGGTTTCCCGGTCCGGCATCACCTTGCGTGATCTGATAAATGAAGGCTTGGCCGGCATGTTCGCCAGGCCGGGACGGATGATGCTCACCGTGTTGGGTGTGGTCATCGGGCTGACCGCCTTGGTCGCAACGTTGG
>JABDRH010000058.1 GCA_013041835.1 Desulfatitalea sp.
AGCCGGTACGATGTAGGCCCCGCCGGTGTCTTCGACCTTTCGCGCCATGGCCTCGATCTCGACGGCATGATCGAAGAACTCAAGATTGTCCCGCAACCACTGAACCAGGGCGCCGGCGATGGCGATAGACCCTTCGAGGCAGTAGACCGGTTCCTCACCGCGTATTTGGTACCCGACCGTCGTGAGCATACCGTGTTGGCTGGGCACCGCATCTGAACCGGTATTGAGCAGCAGAAAGCAACCGGTGCCGTAGGTGTTCTTGGCATCGCCCACGTCGAAGCAGGCCTGCCCCACCATAGCGGCCTGCTGGTCGCCCAAGGCAGCGCACACCGGTACTTCGGCCCCCAGCGGACCGTCGGCGCGGGTGGTGCCCCAGGTTTGCGGATCGATAGAAGGCACAATACGCGGCAGGATCTGCTCGGGTATGCCCATGACTTTGAGAATCCGCTCATCCCAGGCCAGGCGATACAGATCCATGAGCAGGGTGCGGCTGGCATTGGAGACGTCGGTCACGTGGGCGCCGCCGTCGGGGCCTCCGGTCAACCACCAGATCGTCCAGGTCTCGATGGTACCGAACAGGGCTTCGCCCTTTTGCGCCCCTTGCCGGGCAGCCGGTACGTTTTCCAGGATCCAGCGCGCCTTGGGGCCGGCAAAATAGGTGGACAAGGGGAGGCCGGTTTTACGCCGGAAGCGGTCCCGGCCGCCTTCTCGGGCCAAGCGGCGGCAAATCTCGTCCGTGCGCGTGCATTGCCAAACAATGGCGTTCATGTAGGGTTTACCGGTGAACCGGTCCCACATGACCGCGGTTTCGCGCTGATTGGTGATGCCGATAGCCCGGATATCCCTGCCGTGCAAGCCGGTTTTGGCAAGGGCGCCGCGCATCACTTCACCGGTGTTGCGCCAGATCTCCATGGGATCGTGTTCTACCCATCCCGGTTTTGTAAAGATCTGTTGGTGCTCCTTTTGATCCAGCCCGATAATGCGCCCTCTGGAATCAAAAATGACGAATCGATTGCTGGTGGTCCCCAAATCCAGGGCACCGATATACCCGCTCATGGGTCCTCCTTTTGCTTTTGCGCGTTGACCGGTGTGTTGTCGGCTGTAACCGAATAAGCTATCCCAACCCGCGCGTGCAAGCATCGATGGCGCCGTAGGCGGTGGCGATAGCCAGTCCACCGCCGCATTTCTGGCGCATCCAATCCTGATGGGCAAGGATTGAGCCGGCAGCGAACAGATTGCTGTAAACCGGTTGGCCATGGTCATTCACCGGCCGGAATAGTTCGTCTACGGCAATGCCGGCGCGATTGACAGGATGACCGGGTTGGTGCAGCACATCTTTGTGGTGCCAGTCAGCGCGATTCTTGGGCTGCATAACGGACAGATTGAAAACGGTTTCCCGAATGCCGTGCCGATCGGCGTGCAATCCCTTACCGAAAAAGCGGCCGCTGCAAAGGACCGCACTGCGGGCTAAAACATGGATCTGCGCTTCGGATTCATTTGCCGGGGCCACCACAAAGCACCACCGGCCATCGGTCAGGCGTTGGGCATGGGTGACTTGATTTTGGAAATGGGTACGCACGCCCATGGCAGGCAAGCGTTGCTGGAAAATCTCACGCAGGCGCAAACCGGGCACGCTCGGCAGCATGGTGGGGATCTCGAAAATCGGCACGCCCACCGCTGCCTGTAAATCGGCCATCACCTCCTGGGTACGATACATTCCGAGTACCGCGGGCAAACCGATGGCCGCGGCGGCACCCACATGAGGCCCAAGGGCCGCAGCGAGCTTGCGGCGGACAGAGACGGTATCCAGGGCGCGGGCCATCTGCTCGGGATAGCATTCCCCGCTGTTGCCGGGAAATGGGATGCGCAGCGTTTGAAAACCGCCATGATGACCGGCCAGGCTGGTGACGATTTGCCTGGCGCTGTAGCCTTTAAGGCCGGGAAAATCCACCAGCAGGCACGGCTGCCGGTCTGATAAAACCGTGGGCCCGTGGGCCATGGTATGCGGCAACGCATAGGTGCTTTTCAGGGTGCCCACGGGTGTGACCACCGTTTGATTCCGGCGGGCGCGTACTGTATACGGATATCCGTCGGCCGCTAAGACGTCGAGCAAGGTGGTCACGGCGGCTTCAATGGTGGACAACGCCAGCCGTGCATAGGGATGCCGCGGTTCATCCCGGCAGAGCCGCTTGATGCCCTGCCAGGGATCCTCCACCCGCGTGGCCGTGGCCACGGGGTGTATGCCGAGCAGGTCGATCACGCCGCTGGCAAAGCCCATTTCGCTGGTTAACCCCACCAGAACGGTATCAATGCCTTTGCGGGCCGCAAACAACGCCGCCGACATGCCGGCCATGCCGCTGCCGATGATAAAAAGGTCGCAGGTAACGGCCTTTTCCGAAAGCTCGATGGGGCAGATACAATGGCCACTGTTCATGACCTAATCCGATTTCTCCAACTCCAACCCGAACAGCCCGCAGTGCATGGCTTCGAGCAGTTCGGCCTGGGCCATGGGCAAATCCCACAACAGGGGGCGCTGGCCGCGCCAGCGTTCGCGCAGGAAGGCGCGAAGCTGTGATATCCCCTGGCGGTGTTGCAGG
>JABDRH010000572.1 GCA_013041835.1 Desulfatitalea sp.
TTTTCATGCGCCGATCCATCTCACCCGGCTGTGTTACAAAAATACAGTATATACGAGGCATCGACAATGAATACAAATCGGCTTTTTGAACTTTATGCTGAATATGCATGGCCCTTGATTCGGCATATGGTTCGCCGTGGCAATCAAAGATATGATGCCATGGGAAGACAACGTCCTGGCTACAAGAAATCTCGTGCAAGTCGCGTTAGAAAAACGGGTAAAGAAATTTATTTTTACCTCCACCGGAGCCATTTGTACTACCAAAAAGGTGATGATCGAAGATTGTTATCGATGGCTATCCGATAGCGGCCGATTGTAACTGTATATCTGGCATACGTCCCCCAATGTTCCTTCTGGCTTCAGGGCATTATGGTTTTTTTGGGGCCTTTAAGGGTGGATTCCTAGTGGATGCCAGTAGTGCCTGGGCGGTGTCAAATTCACTATGCTCCGCAAACGCAGCCGCTGCAGATAATTTTGCGAGTATGTTGCCGACCCCAACGGTTTCCTCGATATGTTCTTCTGCAAGCGGTAAATAGGTCGTCAACGGACAATTGTCGCATCCATCGGCGGGCAGATCGGTATCGGTGTGGAGAATTTTGATGATCGCCGAGATGGCCGCGCGACTGTCTGCGTAGATATGATCACAGCCAATTTCATCATAGAGACCGGTTCGCTTCATCACATTGAGGACCTGGCCTTTCAGTCCGCACATCGCAAAACCGAGATCTGCGCTACGTAACCGTTTGACCAGCAAGGACAACGCTTCCTCCCCGGAAGCGTCCATATCGTTGATACCCCGCGCGTCGAGAAGTATATAACGAAGATCCGGCCGATCGCTGCGGAATTTTAAAACCTGTTCATCGAGATAACTGGCATTGGCAAAAAAGAGCGCACCGTCGAACCGTACGACAGAGATGTGCCTACAACCTTGTAACCGGTAATACTCGGCGCTTTGGAGAACCTTTTCTTCGTTCATCGATAAAGAAGCAACCACCGGTCGCATCGATTTATACAGAAAAATGCCCATGGATAAGGCAACACCTATCATGATCCCTTTGTCAAGGTGGGGTGCAAAATATAAGGTGACGAGAAAAGTGGTAATCGATATCAGGCCATCGTACCATTGCGCCTGCCAGGCATGAATGAAGCTTTTAACATTGATCAGCCCGATCACCGCCATCATGATTATCCCGGCCAGAACCGCTTGCGGCAGATAATAGAGCAACGGTGTAAAAAACATGAGGGTTATAACGACAATGAACGAGGTGACCACCGAGGATAACCCGGTTACGGCACCCGCCTGCAGGTTGACAGCCGACCTGGAAAAAGATCCGGAGATCGCGTAACTTGATCCAATAGAGCCGATGATGTTGGCCAGCCCCTGGCCGATAAGCTCCTGGTTTGGATCAAGCTTTTGACCGGTCTTTCCGGCCATTGCTTTTGCGATGGCAATAGCTTCCATGAATCCAAGCAGGGAAATGATAATGGCAACCGGCAGCAGTTTGACAAAGGTATTGATTTTTAACTCCGGCAGTTCCAGTGAAGGCAATCCTGCCGGAATTTTTCCGACGATGGCACCGCCCCCGCTAATTTTTAGCTTATTTACGTCAATCGGCTGGTTGCCAACGGCTAACCGCCAAATTGTTTTTGAAGTCGTGGGCGCGCCTTGAACCGATCCTTTCGGGTAAAAGGCATTTGCGGATGGTTCCGCCAATAGTTTGACTTTTCGCAATGATTCACGGAGCACACTGGCATGCTGTTTTGCGTCTGCCAGTTTTATATTGAGAATTTCCACCTCGCTTTGAAGCATTACCAGCTCAGAAGTTTTGTACAAGTGCGCATCCTGCAGCCTTCTTTTTTCTTTTTCAACCTTGACAGCAAGCCCGGCACGTTGCTCGCTTTTACTTTTGATATCAAGAACGGATGCATTGTATTCTTCAATTTTTTGCACAATCCCGGAGTCTTTTATTGCGCTTGCAGTGATGTGGGTATCTTTGTTGAAGCCCATAAAGAATGAGATGATCGTGCTAATGACCACTGCGACCAGCACATTGGGAATGCGATGGTCAATTTTGCGTAATATCACCATAATGGCCACTGCGCCGATGCCAAAGATCAGCGTGGGGATATGTGTGTAGTCCAACGCAGCCTCGGCTACCCGAAGCATCGTTTCATAGTGGTGAGGAAGCTTGTCGACCTGCACTCCGAAAAATTTAGAAAATTGTGATGAAGCGATGATGATTGCCGCAGCATTGGTAAAACCATTGACTACTGGGTGAGACAGAAAATTAACGACCAGTCCGAGGCGAAGAAAGCCCAGGGAAAATTGAAAAATTCCGACTGTTAACGCAAGTGTAATCGAATAGGCGATAAATTCGGCAGATCCCGCTGTAGCCAACGGCTCCAACGACGCGGCCGACATCAGGGAAACGACTGCGACAGGTCCGGTTGCAAGTTGATTGCTTGAACCAAACAGTGCGGCAATCATTGGCGGCAAAAAAGCAGCATACAATCCATAGTATGCAGGCAGCCCGGCCAGCTGAGCATAGGCCATGGACTGAGGAATTAAGACCAGTGCTACAGTGATGCCTGAGATTAGATCGAGCCGAAGCTTACCGAAATTATAGCCGCCGAACCATCCCGTGAACGGTAGAACCCTTGCCAATATTGTTTGATTGCTCATCGCTTTCTTCCGCTTGATATAAAATTGTCTCTAAATCGTTTTCAAATCAGAAAAAGTAGGACGCAAGATCGCTTTTTGTCAACCAAAATAACCCCAATGCCTGCAAAAGCCGGAGGGCGCAGGAGCCAAAGCGCCAAGGGTTAATGTGTAAGGAAAGAATAATACCAATGGGTTGCTCCCGATTTTGATTCGTCTGCCAGGCACATTTGCCGGTGTATATCAGGATATATTAAAGAGTGTCACCCTTCTCAAAAGTTAATAAGTTAAGGGCCCCAATCATCCGTCCCCAATCATTCCCCAAATCACACTTGAGAAATCCAAATATACCAAACAAAACCGGCACATAAGATATTGTTCAATACATGTGGAACAATTGAAGATATGCATGAACCTGTTGAGAGAAAGGAATAACCATATATGATCCCAACGATAAAGGTACTAGTCAGGTTCCCGGAATTGTTTTCAAAAGAAAAAATGTGAGAAAGACAAAAAAATAGAGAAGATATAAATACGCATAAGGTGTTGTTCATATGCCGTTGAAGTCTATGTAAGAGAATTCCTCAAAATTCCCACCAGCCATGACGGAGGCCGCTCCCGCCACAACATGAACGCCGGCTCGCATGGCTATCCCATGCAAGACGTTGCCGCCGTTGATCCGGGTCATGACGCCGTCAAAAACCGCGTAGCAGATCCCAGCAACGATGACGCTCGACAAAAATAGGCCCAATCCGAAGATTGGCCCGCTTGGGTCCCCGTATTTCAATCGATTGTTGCGGCAATAGGCTTACCTGTGCTGGCTTTGCAGGTCGGTCCAGTCGGGCACGTCGGCGTCGGTGACCACGGTGGTGGAGCC
>JABDRH010000577.1 GCA_013041835.1 Desulfatitalea sp.
GCCCTGATCACGGGCCCAGCTTCCGACGAAGGCGTCGTCGGTTTTGGCCCAGGGGTGGCGCACGGCATCGGCATCCACGTCGAATTCACCCGGAATGTAGAGAAACGACGGCAGCACCGGCAGCCGCTCCATGCGGCCGGCATCGGTGAGTTGGGACACTTCGAAGACCGCGATGGCGCGGGAATGGGCCGGCGACGACAGGTCCACGTACGACACGGCGGAGTTGGTGGTCCCCAGGTCGATACCGATGATAAAACGCGGGCCGTCGGTGCTTTCGTGGCCCGGCGCGGTTGTGCTGGATGCGTTTACGTCGGCCATGAGCATATGTACTTTTCAGGCCCGAACGGCAAAAGCCAGGGCTGTTTCAGGATGTTCATCATTGTTCGCGCACATTCCATTCCAGTTTCCAGCGACGCGCATCGGTTTTGGAGACACACCATAATTCCAGGGTGCCCACCGCGGTCACGTGAAGCTCGAGGGTCACCGGGATGGTCTGCCCTGCCTCGCCTTCCAGAACCGTTTCAAGGGTCGTGACCGGCTGGATCTGATCGTCCCAATCCTCGACCACTGTGCCTACCGGATCGTCCAAACGGGTGGTCGAGCCGAGAAAGTCGAAAACCACGGGTTCGCCGATGCGCAACACGAACTCCCGTTCGACAATGGCCGCCGTGGTGCCCTCTTCCATGCCGAAGGGGGCCACGCACAGCGCCTTGGTGGGCGCCGGCATGCCCGGTACGGCCGGCATGGATGCGGCAATGCCGATGTAATAAGAGCGGCCCAGGCCGCTGCGGATGCGCACGCCTTTGCCCTGGCGGGCCAAACCGTAGCAAGCCGCCCCACGGGCCACGGCCAGGTCCAGATCGGCGCCCGGGATCTCACGAACCGCTTGTTCGGGGGACCAGCCGTTGAGAATATCGAGCACCTGCTTGCGTAAAAGCGCTGACTTCATCACGCCGCCGTTGAACAACACCGCTGTGGGTGTAACCGGCCGGCCATCCGGGGCCGGGCGGCTCAAAAAAGCGGCCAGATGACGGGTAATGGCCGGATCAGCCTCATAGGCAAGGCCGAATTCCCGGATGCCGGCCTGTTTGTTGCTTTGTGGTTGATCGCTGCGCTGGCAGCGCGGCAAAAATCCGTCTGTGAGCAGGCGCTCCACGGTCTCACGGGTCAGCTCGGTGGACAGGGTGCCACCGATAAGGCTGCTGCCGCGTCCCAACACTGTTACCGGCAGGCCGTGGCAATCGGGGTCGGAAAGGATGCGCTCTTTGACATTGCTGCAGCTATGCCACAAGCTGTTCATCTGCCAGGTGTCGAGTCGTTTGCCTTTTTCGGCCAGTTGTCGCGCCAGGGCATACGCCAGCGTCAGGTCCATGTTATCGCCGCCCACCAGCAGGTGGTTGCCTACGGCGATGCGCTCCAAATCCAGGGCGCCTTGGTCATCGGCCACCTGGATCAGGCTGAAATCGCTGGTGCCGCCGCCCACATCGCACACCAACACGAGATCCCCAGGCGCCACCGCATCCCGCCAGCGCTCCGAATTGGCGGCGATCCAGGCGTAAACGGCGGCCTGTGGCTCTTCGAGCAGGGTCACCTGGGGCAGGCCCGCCATGGCGGCGGCTTCCACGGTCAATTCCCGGGCCACGGCATCAAAGGAGGCCGGCACCGTGAGGTAGATGGCCTGGTTCTCCATTTTGAGCGCATCGTCGGCGCCGTTGTCCGTACACGCCATCGCATCATTCCAGGCCGTGCGCAGGTGGCTGAGGATTTTCGCCGAAGCTGATACCGGAGACAGCTTGGCGGCCGCCCCGGCCTGTTCGGCGGCGCCGGTGCTCTCCCATGGCAGGATGGCCGCCCTGCGGTCCACCAGGGTGTTGCACAACCATGATTTTGCCGATGCGATCAGGCGGTGGGGGATCTCCTGGCCGCGTCGCCGGGCAAATTCGCCCACGGCAAGGGTTGCCGATCTATCCCAGGGCAACGCCAACGCCTGAGGATCAACCTCCTGTAAGGTAGGCAGCAGCACAAAAGAGGGCAGCACGGGGCGCGCTTGCACCACGCCGGCATCCACCAGCTGGGGAACGTCGAATATCCGGATACGAGCCTCTTCCACCCTCGGTGTAGCGGCTTCCACGTAGGCCACGACGCTGTTGGTGGTTCCCAGGTCGATGCCGATGATATATCTGGGATCTGACATCAACCCACCTCCACCTCGGCCGATGCGATGATGCCGGCGTTTTTCCGTCCGGAGAACGTGGGGATATCGAGCTTGCCGGCCCGCCAGCCCCGATGCCGCACGATCCCTTTGAAGGGCGGCTTGCCGGTCACATTGCCCACTAGTTTCAGTGCATTGGGATCAAAATCGGCCTCAACGGTCACCTCGTCGCCCTCGCTGCCCGTCAACACGGACTGGGGGTCAATGGTCTGCCGGATCGCCTTCTTGCAATTGTCATGAATGCTGCGCACGGCCGCACCGATCTGATCATCGGCGTATTGATCCAAATCCTCCGCGAAAAAGTCGAGCAAGCGCCCCTCGTTTTGCAGGACGGTGATCAGATGCAGGTAAGTGCGCTGATCCGTCTCGCAGCGTTGCCGACCTGCCTCGGTTTCAGAGGGCCGCTGCCCGGCGGCCGGCGTTTCGGGGACGCTTTCCCCGTCGGGCCGGCGCAGGAGGCCGCGCACGGCAAACCCACTCAACAAAGTGGCAAAAATGCAAACGACCAGGGAGGCGGGAACGAAATAGAGCAAAAACACCTGCTTGACGTAAGGCGACGCATCCGCAAACATGCGTAGGCTTTCGACGTATTGGGGATTGTTTTGAATGAGTTGTTCGATACGGGCGGACGATTCTCCATATATCCAGTAGATACCGCCGTCAATGACCGCACAGACGATGGTGTTGACCAGCGCCAACCGCATCAGCACCGGCCGGATGGAGGGTTTGGTTGCTTTCATCTCCCGGATACTCCTTTCACTGCATTGAATTGTTGGTTAATGCCCATGTTTCCAGACAAGCCGATCACCTTGAATGAAAAATAGCCTCCCATATCATTTATTCAAGTGACTGTACAATCGCTTGATGCGTGAGCACCGGGATGCCTTTGCCAAGGCTGGGCAGGAAACTATTTTTCCATAAACGGTTGACATCGACCGGCTTGTCTTTTTTAATGAAGTTAGCAGCTTCACCGGAAAGCGGAAAGGAGCGGCGTCATGATCATCGTGGGAGAATTGATCAACACCAGCCGCAAGCGCATTGAAAAAGCAGTGCGCGAACAGGATGCGGCCTTTATCCAGCAGATCGCCAAAGCGCAGGCGGAGGCAGGCGCCGACTATATCGACGTCAATGCCGGCACCTTTTTGGAAAAAGAGGAGGCGTATCTGCCCTGGCTGGTACAAACGGTCCAGGCTGCAGTAGCGTTGCCATGCTGCCTGGACAGCCCCAACCCAGCCGCGTTGAACAAAGCCATGTCCGTGCACCGCGGCGTGCCATTAATCAACTCCATCTCCCTGGAGACGGATCGCTACGACCAAATGCTTCCAGTGATTACCCGGGCGCCATGCAAGCTGGTGGCCCTGTGCATGGGCCAAACGGCAATGCCCACCACGTCGCAGGAGCGCGTTCTGGCCGCCGAGCAGCTTATCGACGCCCTGGTGCGCGTAGGCATTGATCTGCCGGACATTTTCATCGATCCCCTGGTGCAGCCGGTTTCCGTGGACACGCGCATGGGCACGGCCGCTTTATCCGCCATCGGCGCCATCCGTGAGCGCCATCCCCAAGTGAACATTATTTGCGGCTTATCCAATATCTCTTTCGGCCTGCCGGAACGGCGGCTGATCAATCGTTACTTTCTGGCCCTGGCCCTTGGCAAGGGATTGTCGGCGGCCATATTAGACCCCACCGACCGCGCCATGTCAGCCGCTCTAAAAACGGCGCGGATGCTGCTGGATCAGGATGAATACTGTTCGGATTACATCGAAGCGTATGAAGGCGGCATCCTGTCCAACACCTGAGCGCGAAGCTTGAGCGTATGTCGCATACGAGGCTCGCAAATGGCAAAAGATAAGGCCGATCCGCATCAAATCTTATCTTTCATACTTCGTCATCTTATTTCTTTTCCATTTTTTCTACTTTCATTCTTCCGGTGCTCGCCGGATCAGGAGGTCCCACTATGACGTACAAAGCATTGTCCGAGGCCGTGATCAAAGGCGATGTCAACCAGGCCAAGGCCGAAACGCAGAAAGCCGCGGACGGCGGCGCCGATCCGCAACATGTTCTTGACGACTGTTTGATCGCCGCCATGGATGTGGTCGGCGAAAAATTCGCCCAGGGCGCCATGTTCGTTCCTCAAATGCTGCGTTCGGCCAAAACCATGCAGGCGTGCGTGGCCGTTCTCAAGCCCCATTTCCGGGGCGGCGGCATGACCACCAAAGGCAAAGTCATCCTGGGCACGGTCAAGGGCGACCTGCACGATATTGGTAAAAACCTTGTGGCCATGATGCTTGAAGGCGCCGGCTTTCAGATCGTGGACCTTGGCGTCGACGTCGCCCCGGAAGCATTCGTCAAAGCCGTCCACGAGGAAAACGGCCAGGTCGTTGGCATGTCGGCGCTACTGTCGACCACCATGCCGGCCATGGCCGAAACCGTGAAAGCCTTGGAAAACGCGGGAAAACGTAAAGAATTGAAGATCATGATCGGTGGCGCGCCGGTCACGGCTGAATATGCCGACCGTATCGGTGCGGACAGTTACGCCCCCGATGCCGGCACGGCAGTGACCGAGGCAAAGAAATTACTCAATGCGCAGTAAATCCCCGGGCAAGTCTCTTTAGCTCGCTATCCAGCGGGATTCAGGAGGATATCATGCATCACCAGCCAATTCTCACCCATCAGCCGCGCCTAAAGGTCCTCAACCGCCAACAGGTGTTGGCCATCCATACCGCGGCCCTGGAAATCTTGGAAAAAACGGGCGTAAAAATGGAGCATGAAGGGGCCCGGCAAATGCTGGTGGACGCCGGCGCCCGGCTCTTTGACGGCGATTGGGTGCGCGTGCCGGCCTATCTGGCCGAACAGGCCCTGCAAACCGCGCCGCGCCGCATCATGCTGTATGATCAAAACGGCGCAAAAGCCATGGACCTGCGCGACGATCACTTCTACTTCGGCACCGGTTCGGACACCACATTCACCCTGGATCTGGAATCGGGCGCACGGCGGCAATGCGTCCTCGGAGATACCGGACGTTTCGCCCGCCTGGTGGACGGGCTGGCAAACATCGACTTCGCCATGTCCATGAGCAATCCCCAGGACATTCCCAAGGTGGAGTTCATCTATGTCTACACCTTTGCCGAAATGCTGAAAAACACCAACAAGCCCATTGTCTTCATTGCCGACCGAAAAGCGGACATGGCCCTGGTGCATGAGTTGGCATGCCTGGTTACCGGCGGCGAAGAGAACTTGCGGCAGCGGCCATTTCTGCTCAACTACTCCGAAGCCATCAGCCCCCTGCGCTTTCCGTCCCATGTGGTGGACCGGCTGATCTTTTGCGCCGAAAAGCAGATCCCCATCTGCCTGCCCTCCGGCACCAACGCCGGCGGCGGCGCGCCCATCACCCTGGCCGGGGCCATGGCGTTAGGCATTGCCGAAAATTTGGTGGGGCTAATCATTCACCAACTCACACGGCCCGGCGCGCCTTTTCTCTTCGGCCCCAATGTCAGCGCCCTGGACATGAAATCCACCGTGGTCTCCTACGGCTGCCCGGAATGGAGTCTGACCCAGGCGGCGCTTGCCGATATGCGCGACGAGCTTTACGGCCTGCCCATCTGGTCCTTTGGCGGCGCCTCGGACAGCAAAACCGTGGACGCACAGGCCGGCGCCGAGGCCATGTTCTCCATCACGACAGCCATGCTTTCACGCTGCAATCTCATTCACGACGTGGGCTACCTGGAATACGGCAACACATCCTCCCTGGAGATGGTCACCATTGCCAACGAGTTGATCGCCATGGCGCGCCACTTCACCAACGGCATACCGGTCAATGACGACACCCTGGCCCTGGATGCGCTGGACCGCGTCAAGGCGGCCGGGACAAAAGGCATTTTTCTGACCGACGACCACACCTTCGACCATTTTGAGTCGTCGCTTTTTCTGCCGCACCTCATCGACCGTTCACGCTTCGACACCTGGCAAGCCGAAGGCGGCAAAGACTTATACCGGCGCAGCAACGACCGGGCAAGGCAGATTTTGGCCGAGCACCAATTACACCCTGAAATGGATGAAACCCTGGCCAAGGAAATTGATCAACGCCTCCAGGCGCTGTCGTGAGCCATGCCCATGCAGTTGCTGACCAAAGCCAAAATCAACAAAATCGACGCCGCAGGCAGACAAATTTTAAAGCGCGTGGGGATTAAAGTGCTCAACCCGGCCCTGTGCCGCCGGCTGCAACGCTCGGGCGCCGAGGTGGACCTTGAAAACCTGCGTGTTCGTCTTCCAGACGCTTGGCTGGAAACTCATTTGCAGGCCGCACCCACCGCATTCACGCTATACGGCCGGGAAACCGACCACGACCTCCAACTGGGCACCGGCCGCACCCATTTCGGAAACGGGGGACGGGTCTTTCAAATGCTCGATATGCAAAGCGGGCGCATGCGGCCGACCATTTTGCGCGATATTGCCGACACGGCTGCAGTAGTGGCCCAAATGCCGCACATTCAGTTCTTCATCATTCCCTGCCAGGCCCACGATCTGCCGGCCGAAACCTATC
>JABDRH010000579.1 GCA_013041835.1 Desulfatitalea sp.
CGGCCTTTTCGTGGATGATGCCAAATCAGGGGCCAGCTTTATGGGGTTGCCCAGACCCAGCATCCTGGCGGCGGCAATGTCTCCTTATCTTTGGGTCAATCCGCATGGCGTGCGCTTTGTGGATGAAGGATTGGGCAATGGGCCCTATCTGGCGAGCGCCGTATCCCGCCAGAAGAATCGCACCAGTTTTACCATCATGGATAGCAACGCCAAACGGCACCTGCAGGAAAACGGACTTGAACTCAATACCTATATGGACGTGATGCCGACAAAACTCGGCGACCTTGACAACGACATTCAGGCCGCCCTGGCCGAAGGCAACATTAGCGCCCAGATGGGGGAATCGATAGAGGAACTGGCTGCCAAAATCAAGATTAATCCGGCGACGTTGCAGCAAACCATCGACGCGTACAATGCCTGCTGCGACAAGGGGCACGACGACCTGTTTGCAAAAAATCCCAGGTTTTTGAGACCGGTGAGCACACCGCCGTTTTATGCTTTCCAATGTTCCGCCATAGGCTATGGCACCATCGGCGGCATCAAGATCAACGAGAGAGCGGAGGCCGTCGACAAAGATTGCGATTCGATCCCCGGACTCTACGCCGCGGGCGACTGCGCCGCCGGCACCCTTACCTATGACTATCCGCTGGTTTACATCCTCTGGGGCTGTACATTGGGTTTCGCCGTTAACAGCGGTCGCATCGCGGGTGAGAGTTCAGCGGCGTATATCAAGTCTTTGAGCAAATAACTTTCAACCCGGCGACTGTTCCAAAAGAGACTTAAAAGGAGGTAATGAGCATGCCAATAGAGCGTATTGATTCTGACAAATGCACGGGCTGCGGCAACTGCGTGAGGGCCTGTACGGTGGATGTCATCCGAATGGACAAGGAGACGAACAAGGCGGTCATCATGTACCCGCAGGAGTGTATGGTGTGTGACTACTGTGAACTCGATTGTCCTGAGGATGCAATTACTGTCTCCCCTGAAAAACACTCTCCGCTCTTAGTAAGCTGGTGTTGAGGGATAGCACATCTGAAAAAAGGAGGTAGGCCATATGTCAACACAGAATGTTATTGAAACGGATGTCTTGGTGATTGGGGGCGGCATCGCAGGTTGTTTTGCGGCGATCAAGGCAAGAGAAAAAGGGCTCGATGTGACCATCGTCGATAAGGCTTTTTCCGGCAAGTCAGGGGCGAGCATCAGCGCGCCTGCCGGCTGGCTCGCCTATAATCCTGAATGGGATCTCGATTTCGATGCGATCCTTCATGCCATGGACGTGGATGGTGAATACATCAACCACCGCGAATGGTGCGACATCATTTTAAGGAAAACGTATGATGTCTATAAGGACCTCGTTTCCTGGGGCGTGACGTTTCCTGAGAATATAGGGCAGATGGCGGCGGCGATCTCACCGCCCTATCCCAACGTGCCCCAGGGCTTCAGGCGCATCCCGCCGATACTAAAGAAACAGGCCCAAAAAGCCGGCGCCGTCATCATGAATCAGATCATGGTGACCGAGCTTTTGCAGCAAGACGATAAAAGCATTGTGGGCGCCATCGGTTTTGCCATCGAGACGGGTGATTGTTATGTTTTCAAATCAAAGGCGACGGCGTTATGCGGCGGCAGCAACAGCTTCAAACCGCCCGGATTCCCCATTCACATGCTGACCGGCGACGCCGAAGCCATGGCATACCGGGCCGGGGCGGAGATCACGGGCAAGGAGTTCAACTGCACGACCCATCCGACAGGCGCCAAATATCCGGCAGGCCTTTTCGCGATCAGGCGAGTTGGCCCGCCGGCATTTGCCGGTTTATATAGAGACGGCCTTGGCAATGAAGTCCCTCACAATAAGGGGGGGACCGCGGAACCCGACCTGAGGTTGGAGCAGCTTGCCCATGAGGGTTTGACGCCGCTCATGTCAAAAGTCGACGACCCATGGATGCTGGGGTTTATGAAACACGTCTTCGGCGAGTTTGCTCAGAATCTGGATGATGTCCAGTTGGCAGGTGGTGCTGCCGCAGGGTACCAGAATGCAGGGACCGGCGGGATCTGGGTGACCGACAAAAAATGTGGCACGGGCCTTCCCGGGCTTTTTGTTGCAGGTGATTGTGGCGGCACCCGGCATAACGGGGCTTTTATTGCAAATGTTGGCAATGGAACCGGCCCTTCGGCCGTTACCGGCAAAATCGCCGGAGCAGGCGCCGCGGAGTATGCCTTGCAGGCGAAAAAGATGAAAATAAACGAGAAATACATCGCCGGCCGGAAGAACATTGTCTACGCGCCCATGGAGCGTAAGACCGGCTATAACCCCAGGTGGGTGACGCAGCTACTTCAGAACACCATGATACCGTACTTCGTATCCTACATAAAACACGAGGCACGGCTTCAGGCGGCGATCACAAACGTTGAATTTTTAAGGGACCACCTGGTTCCCCGGATGTATGCCAAAGACCCTCACGAGCTAAAGCTGGTTCATGAAACCGGGAATATGGTGCTTGCCGCGGAGATGATCCTGAGGGCGTCCCTTTTCAGGAAAGAAAGCCGAGGCGCCCATTTCCGGGAAGACTATCCCAAACGAGATGATCCTGCCTGGCTGGCATGGACAAAACTCAAGGAAGTCAATGGAAATATGGAAGTTTCAAAGGTGGCGATTCCAAAGAAGTGGTGGCCGGATCTGTCAAAGTCTTATGAAGAGAGATATCCTTCAACCTTTTCTCATGAGCCTGAAAAGTAAGCATTGCTTTTTCGCCCTTGCGCAAGAACGCGTATGCCAGCGTCTCATGATGGGCCACATCATCGGCCACGTTCCTCCATGTGGCCGATGATAGATGTTTTGGCGAAAACATGGAAAGGAGAATCTGATGAAAGTTCTAGGTCTTTGTTGTGGACGCAAGATGGGCAATGGCGAAGTTCTCGTGAAAGCGGCATTGATGGGAGCCGAGCAATTGGACGCGCAAGTGGAGATCGTTCGCCTTCTAGACCTCGACATGAAACATTGCACCGCCTGCGGAGCCTGTATGAGTATGCTGATGCGAGGCAAGGACCCCCAGTGTGTGCTCAAGGATGACCTTTCCTTCTTATGGAACAAAATTAAAGACTGTGACGGATTGATCATCGGCGCCCCCATCTATGCATTGAGTCCGCCCGGATATATTAGTGTTTTCCGTGACAGGGTGAGCGCCCAAAACGCTGTGGCTTTTCTAAGGGAGTATAAAAAGCGAATGGGTGACAAAGCCGAGTTCGATCCGAGGATATTCAACAAACGGGTCGGAGGGCTCATTTCTGTCGGCGGTGCTGAAACCCTCAACTGGACCGCTCTGGGGATTCCCACGCTGTACACCATCGTATTCCCCCTCGATATCAAGATCGTCGATCACATGCAAGTACTCAAGGCAGGGGATCGTGGCAGTGTAACGCTTCAGGGAGATACGATGAAAAAAGCCAGGAACCTGGGGAAAAACCTCGTTCAGGCATATCAACAACCTGCGGATGAAATCACCTTTCTGGGTCAGCCGGGCCTCTGCCCGGTATGCCATTGCAATCTTATTCAACCGGGTCAAAAGTTTCAGGTGGAATGTGCTGTGTGCGCGGCCGGCGGCACCTTGAAGATAGAAGGCGAAAAGCTGACCATGGTGATCGATCCGGAATCCATGAAGGAATGCCGGCTTACCGAAAAGGGGATGCTTTACCATCTCTATGAAATCATCAGGGTGTCTCAGGACGAAATGCGTCAGAAAGATGAGATTGAACAAAATGTGGAAAAATACAGATCCTACAAGAGCTATGCCTTGCCTCTGCACCCTTAGGGCTCGCGCAAAAACACTCGATATGCAACCAAAGCATACGCCTTGCAGATGAACCAAATCTCGGCGCAATCTGCTTTAGTCTAAGACAAAGTACCTGTCCCCATTTCCCTTTTGCCGAACGTACGGCTTTGCGGCGAGCAACGCGAGTCCGCCGACAGCCGTACGTTAGCCGTTTAAATATGAATGCTCAAGTTCTGTTGCTGCCTCACGGAGACGACGATCAGCAGTCCACAAAACAACATTTCCAAGAATTGCGGAAGCCAATAAATGAATATCTACATATCCAAGGCCTCGCCCCATAAGTAAATTCTTTTCAATAAAATAAAGCATTTCGCTTGGCTCAAGAATAGGTGTGGAAGGCAACGCTTTCAGCAACATTAAAATTTCTGCGCGGTTGCCAAGGTTGCCGCACGCCAATTCTCCTATTACATAAGGATGACATGCGACCGATCCTATGTTTAAATGGTCAATAAGTTTCTGATCCTTTTTTCTGAAATGATGTATCCAAACACTTGTGTCTACCAAGATCATTTCATCCCCTTGGCC
>JABDRH010000585.1 GCA_013041835.1 Desulfatitalea sp.
CCCCCCCCCCCTTATATTTGAGGCGCCTTTTCAAACACCCGTTCAACCGCCCGATTGATGAGTTTTTCCTGTTTTTCGGCGGTGAGATTCGGTCTGACGGTGCTGGTGGCCATGCCCCGCCAGAAGAGATTCTTACTTTTTGCATCCACCAGGTCAATGATAATGGAGCCTTCCTCGGTCTGCCGGACATCCACACCGCCACCGATACTCCAGTAGTGAAAACCGCCGGTATAGCCCCAGTCCGTTACTCGGAGTTTCTCCTTGGTTTTCACATGCGTGGCCACGAGGAAATCAGGATTGTTTTCGGTCATTTCATATGCCTTGGCTTTCAATTCCCTGTCCACGGCCGCTTTAATCCGCCTGGTGGTAAGATCCGTAACCCCTGCATCGTTGTCCGACGGCATCCAGTTATAGGTCTTATATTTGGATAAATCGGCTTTGGTGTCATAGTCATAATTGACGGCGATGCTTGAACATGCTGTAATAGTGAGAATTGTAAACAGTAAAAACCATTTTAAATTTGTTTTCATGGAAGCAACCCTCCAATTGGTGTTAAACAATATTGACCCGTGTCTTTTTCAAAACCACCTGAGCAACCCGGCTGATGCATTCATCTCACAACACCTGAAGTTGATCATCAAAATCATCTTTGGAATTCATTTTGTCAAGCTGTAACTTCAGCCGCTTCACCGGTGGTAGACGCCGCGCCCATCCGTGTGGCGGCACCGGCGTGCCTGGATTGCCATGTCGCGTCCATTCGGGCATTGTGGCCGATGGCGGCTCATCCGCCATGTGGTCATCACGCCCCAGGCGGTCAAGGGGTCGGCCCGCAAGGTTTCGACCGTTAATTATTCACGGTCATCCCCCTTCTTGGGCGCTAACGACCTAATTGTTTCTTCAAGATTGAAGCGGGACTGGCGTTCATATTTCTTTGAAAAAGGTTTAGTATCGTATATTTTGTTCCTGTCAAGAAATGACATCAAAAGTTCCTTGCGCTTTTTCTTGTATATCGTTTCGGGAACCCACTCATTTTCCTTCCTTTAGATGATGGATCAGCGGTTTGTTTGAAGGTATGATATATTTTAATTTATCATCACCACCGCGCCGGTGACGGTGGCCTTGGCGCCGCCTTTAAAGTCGGCGGTGGCGGCGCCCTCGGCCGTGAGCAGGGTCCCTTTGGATTTGTGTTCGGCGCCGGCCTCTGAATTGACATTCATACCGGCCGCCATGTTCAAGTCCATATCCGCATCCATCTTGATGTTGGCCGCTTTGATGGTCAGATCGCCCTGGGTGCTCAGATCGATGCCCCCCTGGGCTTCGACAATGATTTTGTTGCCGCCGCTGTCGATCTGCACCTTGTTGCCGCTTTTGTCCTGCAGTTGGATGCCGTCGCCGCCACCGTCATCGAGGGTGACCGAATGACCGCCGCCGCTGGTGACGCTGACGGTCTTGTCGTTCATCACCATGCTGTGCCCGCCCACTTCCGTGGCGATCTCTATCTTTTGCCCGTTGTCATCCATGGTGATCAGGTTGCCGTTGACCGTTTTCGCCGTCATCTTCTGGTTCTCGTCGTCGATCTGAAGCATGTGTCCCTGGGTGGAAGTGACGGTAATCTTTTTCTTTTCATCGCTGACGACAATGTTGTGATTGTCCGTGGTCATGGCGGTGATGTGCCGGTTTTTATCGTCGAAAACAATCTTGTTGCCGTCCCGGGTTTCCAGGCAGATGAACTGCGCTTTTTCATCCAGGGTCAGTTTGTGGCCGTAGGCATTGGAAAGAACCACAAAGGTTTCGCCGGCCTTGTCTTCCATGACCAATTCGTTTGCGGTCTTGGCGTTCGGCGTGGTGCGGGACATGATCGTGCTTTTGGTCTTTTCATCGGGCAAGGCGTACGGGGGCGTGTTGGCGCCGTGGTAGAGTCGGCCGGTGATAACCGGCTGGTCCGGATCACCTTCGAGAAAATCGACCACCACTTCCTGGCCGATGCGGGGGATGTGCACGGCCCCCCAACCGGCGCCTGCCCAGACCTGGCTGACCCGAATCCAGCAGGAGCTCTTTTCGTTCTTTTCCCCCAAGCGATCCCAGTGAAATTGCACTTTCACGCGGCCGTGTTCATCGGTATAGATCTCTTCCCCGGAAGGGCCGACCACAATGGCGGTTTGAATGCCGCGCACATAGGGTTTCAGCGTTGTGATTTCCGGACGGAAAACCGTGTTGGAAGGGATGGCGGAGTACTGATTGCTATAGCTGTGCTTTTGCTCCGTGGCGGAAAGTTCTTCGAGCACCTGGGGCTGCTCGCCGGAATGAACCACTTGGGTCAACAGGACCTCTTGATCCAGGCCGGCCGTATCCTGGCCGGCCAGTTTGAACGTAAATCCGGGTATCATTCGCGGGCAATCGCTTTTGCCTTCCGCCGCGTGCATACAACCGCGGGCGCCTTCCAGGCGCGTCTGGGCCAGCCGGGCGCCTCTTTGCTCATCGGTAAATTCTCCGGGATAGTCGTACCACTCCAGCTTTTTGAAGGTGTCGGCCTCTTTTTCGCCCGATAGCTTCAAGGAGGGTTTCAAAAAATTGTAATCCCGGTGCGTGTACTTGCCGGGCGTAATTTGCACGGCGGGCTTGAAACCGAGGACGACCTCCTGCTCCCGGACCATTTCCGCTCCGGATTTAAAGGGCAGTTCGGTCTGGTTGGCGTCGTTTTTGTCGCCTTCGATGGGATTGTAGTTGACCGTACTGTCACCGAAAACGATATGATGCTGATCTTCTTGATGTTCAAAGTAGTAAAAAATGCCTTCTTCTTCCAACAACCGGGATACAAAGGCAAGATCGCTTTCACGGTATTGCACGCAATATGCTCTTTTGGGGTAAGTTTCTTTGAGCCGGAATTCAAAACGATCCGCTTGAATGCCCCCCTCTTCCAATACCTGGCTGATGATTTGCTGGACCGTCATCTCCTGGAAAATACGGCAGTCATGTTCCAAGGAGAGCAACCACAACGACGGCACCATCGTCGCTTTATACAGGATGAAACGGCCGCTGGCGCCAGCCAGGCGAAAGCGGTTGATAATGCCGTGCAGGTAACGTTCGGATGCGACACCGAAAATGGTCAACAGGGCTTCCTGCTGGACCATCTCTTCCAGTTTGATGTCGTCCCTGGATGCAATGGTCAGGTCCACTTCAAATGGACGGGAAAGCGCCTCGTCTGCTGAAAAGGAGACAACGCGAAAACGTGTCCCCGATATTTCGAACAGAAACCGGTCCTGGTCCGCAGCTATTGATCCGCTCATGGGTTCCTCCGAGGATATAAGGGACGAAGAATCGGTATATTTGCATCTTCCTCGCCCCTAAGGGTCCGTCTTTTTTATGCAACATTGCGGTTGGCCCGGCCACGTCAAGATCCAAGGGTGATGGTAAAACCGCCGGTATCATCCAAGCCCAACTGGATTGCCGGCGGCAGTTCTCCGGCACTCATATGGGTCAGGATCTCCTGGGACATGCGCGGCATGATGGTGCCGCTCATGATGTAGTCGATGTTGCGGGCACCGGTCGAAACTTCGGTGCAGCGCTCGGCGATCTGGTCCACCACGGCCTGGCTGTAGGTCAGGGAAGTTTTATGGGTGTCGGCCAGCCGCCTGACCAGTTTGTTCATTTTGAGCACCACGATGTCCTTGAGGATATCCTGGGGCAGAATCAGGTAGGGAATAAGGTTCATGCGCGCCAGCAGGGCCGGTTTGAAGTAGTTGCTCAGAATGGGCCGCACGGCCGAGGCGATGGTTTCCAGGGGTAGCGGTTCTTCACCGGCGCACATTTCGGTGATCACATCCGTGGCCAGATTGCTGGTCATGAAAATCACCGTGTTTTTAAAATCGATTTCGCGTCCCTCGCCGTCGGCCAGCATGCCCTTGTCAAAGACCTGGTAGAATAGGTTCATCACTTCGGGATGTCCCTTCTCCACCTCGTCGAGCAACACCACCGAGTAGGGCCGCTGGCGCACGGCTTCCGATAGCACCCCGCCCTCGCCGTAGCCCACGTAGCCGGGCGGTGACCCGATCAGGCGGCTCACGGTGTGTTTTTCCTGAAATTCGCTCATGTTGATGGTGACCATGAAGTTCTCGCCGCCGAACAGCAGATCGGCCACGGCCAGGCCGGTTTCGGTCTTGCCCACGCCGCTGGGGCCGGCCAGCAGAAAGACGCCCAGGGGCTGACGGGGGTCCTTGATGCCCGATTTGGCGGCCTTGAGCACTTGGGCAATGGCGGTCAGGGCCTCGTCCTGGCCTTTAATGCGCTCACCCAGCCGCTCTTCCAACAGGAGCACGTTGCGGGCCTCGTCGCGCATCACCTTGCCCAGCGGAATGCCGGTCCAGTCGGAGACCACTTTGGCCACCACATCCGGGTCCACGTCGGTGCGCACCAGGGGGGCGTCGCCCTGAATATCGGCGAGCTTGCCGGAGAGGTCGTCCAGTTCGGTTTTAAGGGCATCAACGGTTTCGCCGGCCATCGATGCCTCAGCCAGGCGCGTCCTGACTTCGATCACCTGGTGGGCCGCCGCCTGCTCCGCCAGCCAGCGCTCCCGGGTCGTTTCCAATTCCTGCGCCAACCGGGCGCGTTCATCGGTCAGGGCGGTTTCCCGCTCCTCATCCACGGCCACGCCGTGGTGGCGGTCGCGTCCAATGGCATCCAGTTCCCGGGTAAGGGCCTGAATGCGCCGCTCCTTGTCTTCGATCACATCAGGCTTGGCGGTGAGCAGAATCTTGACCCGCGCCGCGCTGGTGTCCAGCAGGTCCACGGCCTTGTCAGGCAGTTGGCGACCGGAAATGTAACGGCTGGCCATTTCAGCCGCCGCCTCGATGGCATCATCGCGCACCACCACTTTGTGGGCCTCTTCGTACTTTACCTTCAGGCCGCGCAGGATCAGCTTGGCGGTCTCTTCGCTGGGCTCATCGAGCTTGACCAATTGGAAACGCCGCGCCAGCGCGGCGTCTTTTTCGAAGTACTTTTTGTATTCAGACCAGGTGGTGGCGGCCACGGTGCGCAGTTCGCCGCGGGCCAGGGCCGGTTTGAGCAGATTCGCCGCATCGCTCATGCCGGCCGAGCCGCCGGCGCCGATGAGGGTATGGGCTTCGTCGATAAACAAGATGATGGGCTTTTCCGATGATTTGATCTCGTTGATGACCGACTTGAGCCGGTTTTCAAATTCGCCCTTCATGCCGGCCCCGGCTTGAAGCAGACCCATGTCCAGTCCGATGATGGAGACATCCCCTAGTAGATCAGGCACATCGCCTTCCACCACCCGCAGGGCCAGCCCTTCGACCACGGCGGTTTTGCCCACGCCGGCCTCGCCCACCACGATGGGGTTGTTTTTACGCCGGCGGGCCAGGATGTCCACCATTTGGCGGATCTCGCGGTCGCGTCCGAAGACCGGGTCGATTTCACCGGCGGCCGCTTTGGCGGTAAAATCGGTGCAAAAGCGCGCAAGCGCCGTATCGGCGCCCGGAGGTCCGGCCTCGGCCGTAACCGTCTCTTTAACCGCCTTTTCACTGGAGCCCTTGACGATGTCCCAAAAGCCCCCCATGAGGGCGTCTCGGCTGATAACCGTCACCATATCCACGTAGCGTCCGCTGCCGAGTTGGTTGGGGCGGGTGAGAAAAGCGGCCAGCAGGGCGCCGGAGCGCACCCTGGCCTCTTCCAGGTCCACCGACCCGATCAGCCAGGCCTCTTGAATCCACTCCAGCAGTAACGGCGAAAAGACGGGCTTGGCCGCGTTGCCGGTTTTATAATCCTCCAGGCAGCCCGATAGTTCCTGCTGCAGCCGGCCGGCATCCACATCGAAGTGCTTCAGAATCAGCGGCAGGTCCGCCCGGGAATCCTCCAACAATTTGACCAGGAAATGCGCCACGGTCACTTCATAGTGCGTGCGCGAGACGCACAGCCCGGCC
The DNA here is from genome assembly GCA_013041835.1 of Desulfatitalea sp. Taxonomy (GTDB): domain Bacteria; phylum Desulfobacterota; class Desulfobacteria; order Desulfobacterales; family Desulfosarcinaceae; genus Desulfatitalea. Next base: position 5,937 of record JABDRH010000585.1, read on the forward strand.
GCGGCCTCCAGACTGGAGGTGCAGTATTTGTTCATGCGGCGCAACAAGGACTTGATATCGACGGAAAGCATGGAAGATCCTCCTTTTTTTATTGTCGACTCACTGAAAACCGCGTTCGAACCTCTCCCAAATGGGGCTGGGAGAAGACCCAGGTAGTAACCCCCAGCGCCGATCGCATTGGATCGCCCAGGCTCGCCGTTTTGGCTTGTCGTTCAGCCAGAATCAACTCCACTTCATAGGCCAGCGGTTCGTTGATATACAGTTCGGTGAGCGCCGTCAGGGTCTGGTATCCCGGACCGCCCGGCGTGAAGTTGAGAAAGTCGGCTTGGTTCACGGGACCGATCTGGATGCGAAACTTGCCCATGCGGTCCTCGATCTCGTCGCCCACATAGCTATCCATGCCCAGCATACAACCGGACAGGCCCATTTTCAGTGTCTGGGATTCGGGAATCTTGGCCTTGCGCGGGATGCACGGCAGGGTGCGCAACGGCACGCCTTTAAGGGCGTCGCTGAGCATGGTGGCCAGCCCGGCCGCCGACCGGGGAAACTGCGTGAACAGCCCGATATAGCGCAACAGCCGGTAAGCATCGCCGGCCGGCGTCTCACCGCGGCGCAAGCGTTGCGGACCCATGCCGATCAGGCAGTAGAGCCGCTCCAGATGCTCGGGACTCTGGGTTTCCGCGACTTGAAAATATTGACGGTATTTGAGCCAGCCGGTGTAGAGCAGATCATAGAGGCGTTGATTGAAGATGTCTAGAAAATCCCTGGAAACCGATTCGTCCTGGCGCTCTTCGGCCAGGAGATCTTCGGTATAAAAGGTCGGCAGCGGCGACATGCTGCCGTAGAGTCCCAGAAAAGTGGCGGTAATGCGGTAATGGTCATCCGCGTCCGCTGATTCGATGGTTTCGATATCGGCGGTCGGAAAGGCCAGCGAGAGATGGGGACGCACACGAATCCAATCGCTGAAATCCACTTGCGCCACGGACCGGTTGTCCTTGACCAGGTGGCGCAGCAGTCTCACGGCCTGGAAGAAAGCAAAGGCGCTGCCGCGCGAAAGCAGCGTTTCCCGGACATCTCCGATGGGTTTCGCAGCTATATCAGCGGGTGTTCGCCGATGCGTGCCGGCCATTGATACACTTCTCCTTTAAGCACTTCCTTGATGGTCAACCGGGTAAAGGTGTTCATCGAGGCGTAAAGCCCCAAAAAGTGATCCAACACCGATCCGAACAGGAACAGGTCGCCCAGCCCGGCATAGTGATCCTGGCGCACCTGCATGTGGATGTCGCGCCCGCGCATGATCACGCGGTCCACCAAGCGGTCGCTGGTTTTCGTTTCGACCTTTTGTATGCCGGCGATGCGCTTCTGATTGGCCAAAAAGGCGGGGCGGTCTCGATTCTCTTCAAAATTGTACAGGTTCAGCAAAGCCTGAAGATTTTCAACATCCGCCAGCGTGCGATAGTTCAGGCACAGATGCGAAAGCAATCTCCAGTGAAGGTTTTTCCCCGGCGCGGGCACCACTGTGGCCGTTGGCGGTCTCAGGTTTTTAAATTCGATGAACTCCGGCGTGGTGCTGGTGGCAAAAGCGATATCCCCGACCTGCAGGCCTTCTGGCAAAGATCCGTTGGTGCACTGCAATGCGATGGAGAGGGTCTCGGGCGGCGGCGAGCCGCTGCCCGGCGGGTAAGCCACCGACAGAAAAAAGTCATACCCCTGGCGGACCGGGGATTGACGGATATTGACGTGATACGTTGGATCGGCCTCGGGATCGGGTGAAAACAGCTCGAACGGGGCGTAATTTCTCTCCTGGGCCGTGCCTTGCAAAAAACCGGTGACGTTTTGCACGTCATAAACCTGAAAGTGGCGGTCGTTTCCCCCTGACGGTCGAATGAAGTATTCACTTTTCATGTGATCCAACCGAATGGGATCGGCGTCATGGGAAAATAGATTGATGGCCGGCGTGGCGGCCAATGCGAAATTGTGCGTTCGCACCCGCGGTGGTGCAAACGGCAGCGTCTTGAGCACAAAGCGTATCTCCAACTGACTGGATTCAGGCCGACGCCGCCACTTGTCGATCCCGGTGAGATCCAGAAATAAAAATTTTTCCGGCAGCAGGAAATACTCTTGAATGATGCGGTAGCCCGGAAAAGACTGGCCCGGATAGGGGATCAGATTCTCATCGTCCGCGAACCCCACCGGCTTTAAATGGTCGCCGGTCAACCGGCACGCCTCGCCGCCGGCCGGCGATGTCAACACGATATGATCGAGGTAGCGCAGCAGCAGCAAATAGATGTCCGCCGCCTGTTCGGCATTGCCGGCGATGTGCAGGCGCAGCGTGTCGGCCTGCCACTCGCCGAGTTTGATGTCATCGAGCGACAGCATCAGGCGAACGGCCGGCGGCCGGCCGGCGCTTTCCGCCAATACGGCGTTTTCGATACGCAGGGGATGCACCTGTACGTCGAAGCAGGTCTGAAACAGGCACGGCGTGCCGTCCACCGGCGCAGAAGCGATCTGCGTGCCCTTGGGAACCCGCACCTGCTGCTTGAGGTTGGCCTTGGGCATGAAGGCCACAATGGTAGCGGCCGGCAGGGGCCGCAGGTAGTGGGGCCAGATCAACTGAAACAGCTCCTGGATGATTTCTGGAAAATCATCATCAAGCCGCTGCCGCATGAGGGCCGTCAAAAAAGCCACGCCCTCGAGCAATCGCTCGGTGTCCGGATCGGTGGACATGCCGCTGAGCATGGGGGCCACGGCAGGGTGCAGCCGCGAATATTCGGCGCCCAGGTCCCTGAGGTTTGCCAGTTCTTCCTGAAAATATTGGTTAAACATAAAATTATTGCTTCACTTGAATATGCCCGCCGGCGTCCAGGACACTTTCAAACATCACCGGGTCCTTATGTCCTTTGAGAGCGAGTTGGGCGGAAATCTGGAATCTGAGCGTCAACTTGTCTTCTTCCTGTTCGATAAACGCCACGCGAACGCCCTGCAAGCGCGGCTCGTACTTCATGATGGTGTTGCGGATGGAGCGCTCCACCGACTGCTTGGATTCGTAAAAGCCGCTCATCATGTCGGTAAAGTCCGGAATGCCATAGTCTTCGGCAATGGGCACGTTGCCTTGGCGCGTGTTGAGAATCCGCTGCAGATGCTCCTGAACCGAGCGGATCATCTGGTTGGGGTCCTCGGTTATCCGGCGGCTTGGGTTCTTGGATAGTAGCCGCAGGCGATCGAGAAGTCGATGTTCCTGCATTTTGTTTTCCGTTGGGGCGTTGGCCCGTATGCCCGTTTGCCCGCGGCCCGTTTGCCCGTTGGGCGTTGCGGTTGGGGCGTGGTTTCATTGACTCCCCAGGGGTGTCCGTGGGGAGTCAATGAAGCGGTTTATGCTTTTGGGGCGCGCCAGTCATCCGAACCTTCGGTGCCGCCGACTTCATGGCGCCAGGTGATTTTTCGGTAGCTGAAGGAGACATCCTCAAGATTGGTGAAGTGGGATTGACTCGGGTCCTGGCAGTTGGGCATATAGGCATTGACATCCACGATCAGTGCGTCTTCCAGTTCGATGGTGAAGTAGTGTTCCTGTTGCCCGGCGGTGCTGGTGCGATAGAATTTGAGCTCGCACTTGGTCATCTTCTCGCCGGAGGTCAGGGCATTGTAGATCAGCGGCGAGCTCTTGTCGAAAACCTTGGTGATTTTCAGGGGCTTGTGCACACGCTGCCCGGTGGGCTGACCGCTCTGGGGGTCACGCGGGATGGTCACGTTGTGGCTGAAGGCTTCCACCAGGATTTCATCCTCGTGCCCTTCCTGGTAGGTATTGCCGACACTTTCCGCGGTGAAGGTACCGGAAGTGATGGGGCCCTGGGTTTCTCCTTCAATGGTAAGATAGGCTGGTGTTGGCATGGTCTTTCTCCTTTTTTTGGGGTGGCGGGTTTACTCTTTATCCAACTTTCCGACCAGGGACAGGGTAAAAAAGGCGCCCATGTATTTAAAATGGGGCCGCACTTTCATTCCCACCCTGTACCAGCCGGGCTCTCCTTCCACGCTCTCAACGGTGATCTGGGCCTGGCGCAAAGGCCTGCGGCTGCGCACCGCCGCCGGCGGATTGTCCTGATCGGCCACATACTGGCGAATCCACTGGTTCAACTCGCGGTCCAGGTCGGAGCGCTCTTTCCAACTACCGATATTTTCGCGCTGAATCACTTTAAGGTAGTGGGCCAGGCGGTTGGCCACGAACATGTAGGGTAGCTGAGTGCCCAGCTTGTAGTTCAGCTCGGCGTCCTTGCCCTCCTGGCTGGTGCCGAAGTACTTGGGTTTTTGCACCGAGTTGGCCGAGAAGAAACAGGCGTTGTCGCTGCCCTTGCGCATGGTCAGGGCCATGAAGCCCTCTTCGGCCAGTTCGAACTCCCGTCGCTCGGAAATCAGTACTTCGGTGGGGATCTTGGTTTGAATGGCCCCCATGGCTTCGAACTGGTGCAGGGGAAGGTCTTCCACGGTGCCGCCGCCCATGGGACCGATGATGTTGGTACACCAGCGATACTTGGCAAAGCTATCGGTCAGGCGCGTGGCAAAGGCAAAGGCGGCGTTGCCCCACAGGTAGTCTTCGTGCGATCCGGAGACTTCTTCTTTGTAGTTGAACGCCTTGACCGGTTGGGTGTCGGGACCGTAAGGCAGGCGCAGCAAAAAGCGCGGCGTGGCCAGGGCCACGTAACGGGCGTCTTCGGACTCGCGGAAGGATTGCCATTTGGTATACTGGGGGCCTTCGAAGATGGAGTGCAGGTCCTTGAGATTGGGAAGCTCCCTGAAACTGTCGACGCCGAAGAATTGGGGCCCGGCCGCGGCAATGAATGGCGCGTGGGCCATGGCCGACACGGCGGCCACGTTCTGGAGCAGTTTGATGTCCTGGGGGCCGGGGCCGAAATCGTAATTGGCGATGATGTTGCCGTATGGCTGGCCGCCGAACTGCCCGAACTCTGCCGTGTAGGCGATCTTGTAAAGTCCGGACTTGGGAATCTCGGGCGAATCCTCGAAATCCTCCAACAGATCCGCCTTGCTGGCATTCATGATCTCGATCTTGATATTCTCCCTGAAATCGGTGCGATCCACGAGAAATTTCAAAGAGCGCCAGGCCGATTCGAGCTTCTGGAACTGAGGGTGATGCAAGACGGCATCCAGTTGGGCGCTCAATTTTTGGTCGATTTGGGCGATGAACTCGTCGATCACTGCATTGGAGACCTTGTCCACCTTACGGCCGGGCTCCACGAGTTGTCCCAGCAGCGCTTCGATCCCCCGCTTGGCGATAGCATAGCCTTCGTCCTCGGGTTTAAGTTTGGTGGCGGTGACGATGTCGTCCAGCAATGAAGCCGATGCGGTGGTTTCCGCCTCCTGGGCTGCGCCTTTTTCCATCTGTTGTTCTTCAGCCATATCGCGTCCCCCTTTCTATTCTTTGTCGAGGTCCAACTCTTTGAGCAACTTTTCCCGCGCCGCATCATCGGTGATGATCTCCTGGATCTTTTTGCGGAATTCGGGCCGGTTGCTCATGGGGCCCTTGAGGGCGCTCAACGCCTCGCGCAGCTCCAGCAACTTGTTCAGCTCGGGTGTGTTCTTGGCCAGGGTTTCCGGGTCGAAATCCTTCATGGACCCGAATTTGAGCGACAACGCCAACTCCTTGTCCGGATCATCCGCCAACTTGTCGGCCACGTTCACATCGAGTTGCAGGTTTTGGGCCTTCATCACTTCGTTAAAGTTGTCCTTGTCGATGTTGACCGGTTCGCGCTCCTCGATCATGCGATCGTCTTCGCGCTGGGTGAAATCGCCCACGACCAGCATCTTCAGAGGCAGTTCCACTTCCTCCTTGGCGTCCCCGGTGGCCGGTCGATAAACGATATTGACTCTCTCCTTGGGGGCAACGGTTCCTTCTTTGGCCATAGCACCTCTCCCTTTTCATGAGTTTAGTTTTTGCATTATTTCGCCACCTGCATCGCCGCGGCCGGATCGAGGGCGGCAATGCGGTGCAGCACGGATTCCGCTTTCGCCTTCTCTTCAGGGGCGGATAGGGCATTGAAGCCGCGCCATGCCGTAACAAGCCCCGTAAGGGCCAGTTCAGGGTCCCAGCGCTCCAATTGAAACGTATCGATTTGAGACAATACATGCGCCACGTGGGGCAGCGCCAATTGCGGCTTCTTGACCTCCAGCAGCAAATTGACGACGGCCAGGCGCCAGTGCATCTTTTCCTGCTGGGAGGCGCCGCGGCGCAGACCATCCTGCAGCAGGCGGATCGCTTCGACCAGTTTCTTTTTGCGGGCCATGGCGCGCGCCTTGGCC
>JABDRH010000061.1 GCA_013041835.1 Desulfatitalea sp.
TTGCAAAAAACGTAAAAATGTCCAAATATCTCAAACATTCTCGGGGTCCCAAGAAACCGAAAGTAAAACCTAAAAGTGATCCAAAAATGCCACATGTGTCAACTGCCAAAATTATCGCAGAAAGAAAGAAATAGTACTACCTTCAAAGGGATGCCCCATCCTCACAACGTCAGCGGGTGGTGGCATGATGCGCGAAAATTATCGCTTGGAGGTGCATCATGACAGACGGCGGCGTTTCGGTTTCATCAAAAAAGCTCAGACCCAGTGATTGCCAAAAGTATTGGCGACATCACATTGACACCTGGCCGGATAGTGGCGTAAGCCAGCGCGCCTATTGCCGGAACAACCATCTCAAACAAGACCGCTTCTCCCACTGGAAGCGCCGGTTGGCCAAGGACCACCTCGCCGCTGGATTCGTTGCCGTACCGTTGCCGGCCCATTTGCCGGTTCCCATCAAAAGCAACGTGCTGCACCTCTGTTGCCCCAATGGATTCAGGTCAAGACGTCATTATGGGAATCGTCATTCATCGGTTGCCCTCCTTTTTTTGGGGCAACCAATGATACCTTACCTTGCCGTAAGCTCACACACGCTCTCTATGGCTCTGACTGCCTATGCCATCACTATTCTCTGGTACCTGCTGCAGCATGGCGATTATCAAAAAGTCGTTCAATGAGTCCTCGCCGATGTGCCCTGATATCACTACAAAATATTTCTTCCTTCATGGATAAGATCGCATCGTTCTGATTTTGTCTTTATTTCCCTTTGGTGAATAAATACTCAAGACTAATTGTTTCTCGTCCGATCCATGAGGTGGGCATGATAAAATTGTGTGCGAGCGTGCTATGCAAGTCTATATGATCCATGAGCAAAGTGTCACTTATGGTAGTCACCCCCCATTTCGGGAATAAAGGCGGGAACCGATTCGGCTGTTCGATACAAACGCCCTTTTTGATCGTAGTTTTCCACAAACCGGATGAGAAAAGTTTCTTTGTCTAAGTAAATGATGCGATTGGAGTAGACAAAGTTCTTGTCAAGTATATTCATCTTGATAACATACACAGGCCTTCGTTCCCATTCTAAATTATGATATTCCACCCCATTCGATGGTGAGGTTATATACGCTGCCCCTGTGTCGTTGCTTGGAAAAAGAAATTCACGATCTTCAATCAGTTCCAATTTCATCGGAAAAACAGTCAACGATGGTTTTTGCACACAGCCGTCGGTGTCAAGATATATTGCATCCCCCCCACCTACTGCGTCTTGAACATCGGTGGATGACAAAAGGCGAACGCGTCTGAGCGCACTTACATACATTGTTAACCGATCTCTCTTTTCCGGGTCTGAGTAAATAATGTAGTTTACGACATTTCCATACATATCCCGTGGAGCGAAATATTTGGCACTGTAGCTTTCAAATTCGCCCTGCATTTGAGCTCTTTGGTCAAACCAACCCATTGGTTCTGTAACTCTGCCTTGAAGCCTGAATTTAAAAAGGTTGTAAACCGCAAGAAAATCTTCTTTTAGATTGCGTTTCCAACCATGCGCTTCTGTAATCTGGTATTTACTTTTAATCAGCCAAATTAGGACCAAGCCGGGAACCCGTATTGGGATTAAAAGTGATCAAGCAAAAGCAGCATACTCCGCTAAAGAAACGTACAGTGCCTGCAAGCTTTCCTTGACAATTGCGCGCTGTTCGTTGGCGTGTTGTACCATGTTTGGGTCGCTCCACTCGATTGGCTCCTCAACCCAGCGCAACTTACAGGCGTTTTGAAACATGGCGCACTGGAAAGCAAACCCGACAAAGAGGATGTGACGGAGGGTCTTCTTTTCTCCCCATGTTTTCAGCGCCTGATCGAACAATTCATCGGACATCGTATTTTCGAGACAAGCCCGAGTGAACTTTAGAGTCAAACGCTACTCGTCAGTCCAGCAGGCCGAGTCCGGGAAAAACACCATGCCGAGCCGCTGGTGGCTGGCATCCTCCTTTTCAAACATATCGATTAGCCTAGCCGTCGTTTCGGCCCCAGTGGCGGCCACCCATTCGGAACCGGTATATTGTCCGACAGCGTTGCAAATCAGGTTCAGAGGGCCAAATGGTATAAACTGGCTGTCCGGTGCAAGGAGAACTTCGCATCCCAATTCATAGACATCGAAGAGCGCCTGAAGCTCCGGGTCACTTGCCAGAAGCCAAAGGCCGTCACTGGGCATGACCCATTTCAGGTTGTCCTTGGCCATCGCCTTTTCTTCCTGGCTCAGATTAGTCAATGCGTCGATGTCGGCCTCGGTGCGAACAACCGGAAGCTGGCATCCCTTCGGTGTAATCGTTTGTTTTGCTTGATCTCTTCCCATTTTTGCATCTCCTTTACCTTCCTATATGTTTTGTTTTTCTTAGAAATCATTGAGAACCCCAAAACAATTGACAGCTAACAACTCGTTTTTCTTCACATTTTTACCAAACCGCCTCCTTTCCTTTTTTATGTGGCGCATCCGACATCCAGCACCGCTTCGCCACAAGCAACTGAATTTTCTTTTTCCGCAAATCGGTAGTTTGAAACGATGTTTCAGTAGATACCACGCAATCGGCAAGCCACTTTTTTCCTTATTATATCATTGCGTTGCCGAATTTCCCGGATAGATCTGGTTTTAAATAATCACGAAATTTCGTGTTATCACTAAATATTGTTGATATGACGGGCGTTGCCATCTATATTCTTCATACGCATGGTAAATAGCAACAGGAGGACCTTGTTATGAAAAAAAAATTTCCCTCGATTCCACTGTCAGCCTTGCAGACGATGTGATGGCTTTATCATCCCTATTCAAAGGGCTTTTCTCATTAGACTGGGTCCAGGAGATGACTGGGTTACGGCCCACTCGGATTCTATCACAATTACAAGAAGGCCTGGAAAATGGGCTATTGATCCAAGAAGGGCTCGGATTATTTCGCTTCAAGCGATCTTAATGTGAAAGCCAGAATACAAAATCGGTTGGATGACGAAGTAAAGACACGGTTACGCAAGCGCATCGCGGAGATTCTTTTGCGGGAATCTGAAGCCGGTAATGGGGATGTTCACCCGGTGTTCCACAATCTTCTTCAGCTTTTAGACGACAAAGAAAACTGCCGGCTGCTTTTGAAGGCCGCTGATCTGTATCAAAAAAACCATCAATACATTAAAGCGCGGCAAGGTTATAAAAATGTGCTGGACGATATTAAAAGAATCAATGACGACGGGGTGAGAGAACTCTTTACGAAAGCGGCGATCGGCTATTCAACTGCTATAATGGTCTCGGGGGCATTTGAAACGCAAGAAGTCCACGGTGATGCGAATGTGGCTGTTTTAGCCCTGAACGAAGCGAGGACCAAAGCTGAACAATCAGGCGATCAAAACGCACAGGCCATCATCGAACTGCAACTGGCAACCATGAAATTGCTCCTCGGCAAGCATGAGTGCGCCCAATCTCATTTCAATCGCGGGCTGTCGATGGCCGATGGAATCCAAGACCCTGAGATAAGACAGGAGGTAAACACCTTAAGCACGTTCTTTCTCTTTTGGCAGCATCGCTTTCTGGAAATAATTGCAAATTACGAGAAATTTGTATCCGATGAAGGAAAATCAGAGGTCGAAAAATATCCGGAAAACAGATCCCCCCTCTTTATGGGCGCTGTGTTGGGCCGTGAAAGAGGGCCGATTGCCACATCACCCTGGGCTGTCCATTGAAAAGCTGATCCGCCGTACCATCACGGGTAAGAATATTGTGAGTCAAGGCATTGCTTACCGTTACAAGGCCGCTATTCAGAAGCGTACTAACGAACGCCATGGCGATGATTCGGGAAACGGCTGATTCGGGACGAGGCCGAATCAAGGTGTCGGAAGTGGGACGGCCGTTAAATGCCCTCAGCATGGATACCATTCGCAGTTGCATCTGCGTACCCATGAAATTCAGAGATAAGGTGGCGCGGATGGATGCAAGCGTTCTGATATTGGGTGAGACAGGCGTGGGAAAGGAACTGGTCGCCAGGGCCATCCATGGTCACAGTCCTCGAAAGAATAGCCCCTTTATCCAGGTCAACTGCAGTGCCCTGCCGGAAACCCTCATCACAAGCGAACTCTTCGGTCATGAAAAGGGGGCGTTTACCGGGGCCGAAAAACGACGTATCGGCAGGTTCGAGCTGGCCGACCAAGGGACCCTTTTTCTTGACGAAATCGGAGATATTTCCCTTGAAGTGCAGGTTCGCATGCTTCGGGTGCTTCAGAGCAAAGAATTTGAAAGAGTGGGTGGAAAAGAAGTCCTGAAGTCCAATTTTCGGCTGATCACCGCTACAAATCGCGACCTGAAAGCTGCGATTCATGCAGGAAAGTTCCGCGAAGACCTTTTTTACAGACTAAACGTCTTTCCCATTCATGTCCCCCCTCTCAGGCACAGGAGGGAAGATATTCCTTTGCTGGCCGGGTATTTTCTTGAAATCTATTCAAAAAAAGCCGGAAAGGAAATCAAGATGTCTGAATCTGACATGAAAAAATTTATCGGTTACGACTGGCCCGGAAATGTGCGCGAATTGGAAAATGTGATTGAAAGGGGCGCCATTTTGAGTTCAGGGAAAAGATTTAAAATGCCGGAATTGCACCCAGGCAAACCTAAAGTCGCTGAAGAATATGATCCTGACGGTTTGACACTCAGGGAATATGAATGTCAGCATATCCTTCAGGCGCTTGAAAAGACCGGGGGTAAAATTTATGGAAAAGCAGGGGCCGCCGAACTTTTGGATATCCACCCGAATACACTGATTAGTCGTGTTAAAAAGCTGGGGATCGTCAGGAATCCGAAATCATGGAGCCTAAGGGCTCGCGCAAAGATATCCGGAGAATAATATTGAAATAGGTTTACCCCCAATGTTGCATGAATCTGAAAAGCTGAAGCTTACTTTTGATTCAGCTTGGCAAGTACGGAAGCTCTGCCATTTTTTATGAATTCGAAATAGCTCATGCCATTTATTCTCACGACAGTTACCTGTCCGATCAAGAAGACCGTGACGATGTAAAGGATGGAAAACAGCCATGCCACCGGCTGCATCAGGTTGTTTTGTATAACATAAATGATGCAGTAGATTGAAACGGGCGCCATAAGAACAGAGGTCACCATCCCAGGCGAGTAAAAACGCTCCAATTTGAACAGTCTGACCATACCGAAATGCGCAAATAGCTCGCCAATGCCGAGCAACATTGGGGCTATGGCTAGCCAGGCTACCTGATGGAAGAAGAAAGGAACAAAAGCGACGGTGAAAATGCCTAAAGTCACAACGAGTTTGGAAGCCTCCGGTTTGGGAAGGGAAAAATCCAGACTACTCATCGCCATCTCCGCAAAACCACCCGGGAACTTAAATTCCTCCAATTCGTGAAGAACATACAAAGGAAATATTAAGCCCACCATCCGCTGCAAGACCGGCATCGTGGACCAGTTCACCGCAGTATAAATTGCAGCCGTTACACCCGTGGCAGCCAAAAAATATAGGTTATACTTAAAAATAAAGTTCTTCATCACAACTCCATTCTTCAAATCACAATCAGTGGCATCGAGAAGATCGAAGGGCTTAGAGTGCAGGAAAGAAATAGTTCCTGCAGGTTGCGCCGGATTTGGGTTCGTCTGCAAGGCACATCCGCCGGTGCATATCAGGATATGTGCCGGTGGATGTAACACCGCAGACTTAGCACAAAGACAAGCAAGATGGGGGAATTATTCTTTCCTGCACCCTTAGCTACCAGGTATAGAGATATGAGGTACAGTATCCCACAGGGCCCGCATATCCGCCCTCGTCTTTTGGTAAGGCGCGATGATAGCTTCCACGAGCTCAGCGGGCATACCCATTTTCAATGGCGCCAGCATTTCGGGGGAAAGCTTAATGTTCATCATGTTGTTGAGCATCCCCCAAGTGTTCACAAAGGACAACCAGAAAAAAAGCCGGAGGAGCTTCTGCTCTCCCCATGCCACGCGGGCCTGTTTGAATAATTCATCGGTCATCGCATTATCAAGGCAGGCCGCGGCAAACTTGAGGCACAGGCGCTCTTCTTCAGTCCAGAGAATCGAGTCCGGGTTATCCAACACGCCGAGCTTCATGTAGTAGTCTATTCCCATCTTGTGCGACTTTATCCCCACAGCCAAAAGAGCGGAGAAAAGACCATGCATGTAATCGTTACCGGAGCGCCTTACGGCTTCCAAGGTAACCAGGTTCATAGGACTGAAGGGCGTCCCCTGGAAATCTCCTTCTAGGAACGCAGTGCCCATCTGCTCAATTAGGTGCATGAACGCCTGCAGCTCCGGGTCACTCCCAAGCAGAGCCCAACCGTCACTGAGTGGGACTTTTTTCAGGTTTTCCAACGCCAACGCCTTCTCCTCATCGCTCAGGTTGGATAATGCTTCCACCTCGGCAGGTGTTTTAACAATCGGTAATCGCGTTTTCAACGGGTTCTTTATTGTTGCTTTACTTTCAGAATTACTCATAACAAACCTCCTTGTTCGGATGGACCCAGCAAGTGCATGCGCCCATCATTCGTTCCCATTTTTCTGTACATTTCCTTCAGCTCCACGCGCATGTCAGGGATATCGGCATCCGGCTCATCCTTCTTTCTGTCGCAAGTGTCTATGACTATAAAAATGGAAAACTTGCGTCTAAATCTTCTCTAAGCGCTTTCGCAACTTCAGGAAATTTTTCCCACCGCGCTTTATACAGTTCGATAATCTTCTTTTTTGTATCTATGGGTTCGTCAGTGGTGATAATATCGAATGCCTTGACGCGGGCGACCATCTTGCGCAGAATCGTTGCTTCATCGCCCCGTCCGTGCGGATCGAGCATGTGAGTCCGAAATGCTTCGATGTCCTTGAATTTCAGATACCGGCATCGTGGTAGCCGTCTTGTGGATTCCCGAAATAGCAACCGGCGATCCACTTTTCAATAAAGGGCTTGGTGGCGAATTCCGCCCGCCAACGCTGCTATCCGGGCTGCCATTTCCTGGCTGGAAGGCGTGCGCTTGAGTCCGTGACACGCGACGTGGTAGATTGCCATGGTGATGTTCCTCCTTTCATGTGCTCTTAGTCGTTATCCCCCCAGCATCATTTTGACAATGGACCCGGCGGGTGCATGTACCCAATCCGACGTTTCTATCTTTTGGTATATCTCCTTGAGCTCCGCGCGGATGGCCGGGATATCGGCATTCGGCTCATCCGTCGCATGGAAATGATAACCGGGCTGCCCGGGTCCGGGTCCGGGGGGAAGACCGGCTTTGGCGGCATTTTTCATGGCAAACAGGAGTCTTTCGTGCGCGGCCAGGTGCTCCGGAGCGCCAAGCGCCCACTCCATGACTCAACCATTTAAAATCACGCAGCAATCAATCGGCAAACTTTTTCTTGGAATTCCACAATGAACGCAAGCCTTTTTGCACGTCATCGATTCCCAGTTTTTCCGTCTCGTCGGGTGCAATCTTGGCATCGGATACCACAGGCGTGTAGGTCAGGTTGCAGGCATTTTCAACCATCGCCCACGTGTGAGCGTAGCCAATGAAAAAGATGTGGCGAAGAAGGCGTTTTTCTCCCCATACCTCGCGCGCCTGAGCGAACAATTCATCGGTCATCGAATTGGTGACACAAGCGTCAATAAACTTCAGGGCCAGACGTTGCTCTTCATTCCAGAGCGCCGAGTCCGGGTAAGGCAACATGGCGAGTTGCGCGGGGTCCCAATATTCCTTGGACAGGGGAGACGTGATAGCGCCTTTGGCCAAAAGCGCCGCCATCCACTCACACCCCGTAAGCCTGGCGACTTCATGGCAAATCAGGTTCATGGGGCTCCCCGAAGTGCCCTGGAAGTCCGGCGCAAGGAGTCCGATGAGCGCATTCTCGTAAATGTTTGCGACAGCCTGCATCTCCGGGTCGTTTTCCAGCATGAGCCAGCCGTCGCTTGGCGGAACTCTTTTCAGATTGTCCTTCGCCGCCGCCTTCTCTGCCTCGCTGAGGTGGGACATCGCCTCGATATCCGCGTCATTGCGAAGAATCGGCAATCGAATCCCTTTCGGCTGTTTGGATCGTTCATTTGCATTTTTTGTCATTTTTGGGTCTCCTTTATTTAAAAATTCCAATGATACACCATTGAATCATTAAGGCGCTTAACGGAAAAGAATATACCAACTTTGCGGCGAATTTTTTTTGTCTTCAAGGCGCGTGTCAAAGGATGCATACGGTCTGTATTCGGCCTTTGACACAACGCATAAGACGGGAAAAAAGACAAGCCAGCGGGTATATTCTTTGACAGAAATCGTTTTACCCTCCCATCTTGGGCATAGAGGCCCATAAAGAACGCAAGCCTTCCATCACCTTTGGGTCCAAATCCAAGCGCACTTCGGGGTCGGGAGGTATATCCGCCTGCTCCTGGAACCGTTCGGTGGGCTCCCACTTCAAGTTACAGGCGTTTTGAACCATGGCCCAAAAGTGGACATAGGAAATCCAGCGAATGATCCGAAGAAGGCGTTTTTCTCCCCATGTCTCGCGCGCCTGAGCGAACACTTCATCGGTCATCGTATTGGTGAGGCAAGCACGTGTAAACTTTAGGGTTAAGCGTTCCTCGTCCGTCCAGATATTCGAGTCCGGGTTTTCGATCACGGCGAGTTTCGCGGGATTTAAATCCCTTTTCATGACCTTTGCCATGTTAATGGCGATAGTAGACATACCGATGGCCATCCAATCGGCTCCCATATGCCTTCCGACTTCGATGCAAATCAGGTTCATCGGACCGAACGGAACCATTTGGGTGTCCGGTTTAAGCAGACCGATGCTTGCTATTTCATCGATGCGTGATATGGCTTGCAGCTCCGGGTCGTGCCCCAGCAAATACCAACCGTCGCTTGGCGGAACCCTTCTTTGGTTTTCCTTGGCCGCCGCTTTCTCCTCACTGTTCAGATGCGACAATGCGTCGATGTCCGCGTCCGTGCGAACCATCGGTAATCGTATGCCTTTTGTCTGCTGGGATAGTTCATTGTTGTGTTGTGCCATTTTGTTGGGTCTCCTTTCGACTTAAACCTCTCATTAGAACATCAATAGTGGACAGTTTATCCAAAGTACGTGCCAGTGATAGAATGAATCCTCGTAATCATTAACAAGTTGTAATCATTTGGAAAGGCACGGTAATTCTTGACAATAAAGATTTTTAGGGGCAACTCCATTTTTTAAGATATCTCTATAGCCCATTTTAGAACCAAGCTCCAAACCAATAGTCCATTTGCTTTACCCACATATCAACGCATGGCACCAAGCGAGGCGCCGGAGGAGCTTACGCCATCTCGATGAGGATTACGAAGCTCCTTCACAGGCTTTGCGCGAAAGATAGGCCTTGCCGACCATATTTCCGGCTGCCGTTTGGCGACACACGATTCCAGCATGACTGCATCAATTTCCCAAAGAATAGAAGTAATTTAGTAGTTGTTGTCTTTTGGCTTCGTTTGCACCACCCATATTTTCTATAACCTCGGGTGGTATAGACGGCGCCGGCTCCGCCACGGGGTCGTACGTTAAGTCCGTGACTTTCGATACCAACGCCCACAAATTAATGTATCCAATCCAGGTGACGTTCCGGAGGAGTTGTTTCTCTCCCCATGCCTCGAGCGCCTCTTGGTACAATTCATCAGACAACATATTTTCAATTAACGCCTTGGTAAACCTGAGGGTCAAGCGCTCTTCGTCTGTCCAGCCACGCCAATTCGGGCACATAATGAAGTGGAGCTTCCTCTTGTAGTATTCAGGCAGTTCGAACGCAGCTATCTGGGCAATGGTGACGGCTTCGAAAAAGGGCCACATGTAATCGCTGCCGGAACGCTTTGAAATATAAAGGGAAATCAGGTTCAACGGGCTATAAGGGATCCCTTGCATATCCGGGTAGCAGAGCGCGCCCAATTCATTGCCGAAGATTATCCAGAGCATCTGTAATTCCGGGTCATTTCCCAGCACAGCCCATCCCTGACTGGCTACAAGATTCCTTTGAATGATTGTCTCTCCCAATGCCTTCTCAGAATCCGCCAGGTGAGATAATGCCGCAAGGTCGTCGACAGTTTCAATAAGCGGCATTCTCGGCTCTGTCGCCGCCTGCCCACTTCCGCCATGGTTATTGGCGCCAACGACGACAGGCGCGGCTGCAATCACCATGAGACATAAAACAAAAATGTGACCACCCATCATCATCTTCTTGACTCTTTTCATGCAGTACTCCCTTCATCTGTTAATGAATTCAAATAGTTTAGGCTTGGTTCTAAAATGGACCATAGAGCAATTTTATTTTCACCTGAGCATGCGATCCAACGCTTAACCCTTGGGTGCGGGATGCTTGGCGGCTCTCGCATTTTTAATGAATTCAAAAACCTTCCGACCATTCATTCTTATGATAATGATCGAGCCGATCGCCATGACTATGCCCGCATAAACAATAGAGAACAGCCATTCCACCGGATGCATCAGTTTGTTTTGCACGACATAGATAATGCTGTAGATGGGTATGGGTTGCATCAGGACCGCGGTCACCAGTCCGGGCGAGTAAAAACGCTCCAATTTGAACCTCTTGACCGCACCGATATGACCAGGAAACTGACCAATAAAGAGCAGCATGGGGGCCATGGTCAACCATACCACATGCGGAAAGAATAGAGGCACTAAACCCAGGCAGAGTATACCGACAACCAAAACGAGTTCGTTGATCTCCGGTCTTGGGAAAGTAATATTCAAATGACGCGTCTCCATCTCCATGAAGCCACCCGGGAACCGATACTCCTCCCAAGCGTGGACAACGAGCGCGATAAAGATCAGGCCCGCCATTCGCTGTAGAACCGGCATTGCAGACCAGCTCATCGCTGTATAAATTGCAACCATCCCCCCTGTAACGGCTAGTATATTAAGGCTATTCTTAAAAATAAAGCTTTTCATGAGTAGTTCCTATTTGCCCATAATTTAAAGCTGCTAACAAGGTAAACGTTTCCTGGCCCATGAGTCTGCATATGAGCCCGTCCAGTGCAACTTGGGAAACTATCTTGCTGCACCCCAAATTAATGGGCAATAACGACGATGCGCCATGAGCCGATATTATGTGTCGCAAAAACGAGCTTGCTTTTAGCTGCCATATTGTTTTCAATTTGTGTGCCTACGTCGAAATAAATCTCAAAGAATGTTAATTATCCGTTATTTTTTATATTTATTGTAACAGAGCGTTGGTTTTTGCATCGCCATACAATTGCCAGCTCATGGTATACCATGATAAGCATGTAAGACCATGAGCTGTTGTGCGGCGGCAAATGAGATCATCCGATAATTTGCGTACGCGTTTCCATGGGACGGAATTATCATTTTCCCAATGTTGCATTTACATTCGGATATGGGTACGATGAATTTGAATAGGATACAGGAAGCAAGGAAGGATGCAGGCAAAATGAGAGCGTTTGAACGGCTTCTTTCCGAGGTCTCGGCTAAATACATTAACTTGCCTATCGAAGAGATCGAGCACACGACACGGGATGACTTCGGCCGGCTCGCCAGGCTTCTTGGCGTGGATCGCTGTTTTCTCAATTTGATCAAAGAGGGGACAGCGGACCTGGACATTCCAAACCCGGATTGGTTCAAACAGTTTGCGTGGTGGCCGGAGCAGGACTCTGGCGCGATTCAGAAGCTGCAGGATCAGGGGTATGCCTATATCGTGCCTCAGCATTGGCAGTTCCAAAACAAGACGATAAAAGGGGATCCTTGGCAATTTACGGATATCAGTGAGATTCCCGAGGGGGCGAAAGAAGTTTATTCGTCCCTGCTCGGTATTAAATCCTTACTTTCGGTGCCCATTCCGGCCGGCGGCTCGATCGCCGGCGCCCTTACCGTCGCCACGACCCGAAACCAGCGAACCTGGACGGATGAGGATATTGCCACGGTTCAACTCTTTGGAGAAATTTTCGTCAATGCCCTCATCAGAAAGCGAACCGAGGCGTCTCTGCGCATGGCCCTTGAGGAAGTGAAACTGCTCAAGGACCGGTTTGAAGCGGACTATATCTACTTAAAGGAAGAGATCGATTTAACCCATGATCTCGGTGATATTGTCGGCGCCACCAGAGCCTTCAAGGATGTCCTGTCGAAAGTCAGGCTTGTCGCCCCCACAAATTCCACGGTTCTAGTCCTCGGCGAAACCGGCACCGGAAAAGGGGTGATTGCCAGGGCCATCCACAATC